>CBFHWY010000041.1:0-23793 GCA_965659675.1 Salibacteraceae bacterium
GTTACTGGTGGTTCCAGTGACTTTGATGGTAAGTTCTTTATTAAGCCTATCCCTCCAGGCGAATATGACCTCAAAGCAAAATTTGTTGGATACCAGCCCGTCCTTATTAAAGGAATCGTTGTAAAGGCCGATGGTATTGCCTTCCAAAATATTTCAATGTCTAGCTCTGTGGAGCAACTCGATGTATTTGAAGTGATCGAGTATGATGTGCCGCTGATCTCTCCAGGTGATCCATCAGGACAAACAATTACTAAAGAAGATATTGGCCAAATGGCCACGCGTTCTGCCACTGGGGTAGCTCAGGCAGCTGGAGGTGTATTCTCTAAAGATGATGGTAGCGGTGATCTTAACATTCGTGGTGCTCGTGAAGATGCCAACTTCTACTACATTGATGGAATTAAAGTTAGGGGTGGTAGTTCACTACCAAAAGCATCTATCGAACAGGTTTCTGTAATTACAGGTGGTGTGCCCGCACAATATGGTGACGTTACCGGTGGGGTAATTAGTATTACAACTTCAGGTCCATCCAGGGAATTACATGGTAGTATTGAATATCTTGGTTCAGGTGTGCGTATCAACGACCAAAACTTTGGAATCGATCCTTACGCATCGAATCTTTTGGAATTCAGTCTTACCGGACCAATCTTAACTAAGAAACAGACGGACACGAACAGCAAAGTGGCACCAGAACCTCTTGTAGGCTTCTTCCTTGCTGGTAATGCATCTCATACTGCTGAGCCTCGTCCTTCTCATATCGGATATTGGAAGGTGAAGGATTCAGTACTGGCTGACCTTTATAGAAATCCGCTTCGCCTAGCTCCAACAGGAGACAATACGATCCAAAATGCAGAGTTTCTGAACTTCCCAGATTTTGAGAATGTTCGGGTTCGACCTAATGTAGCCAGACAAAGTTTTAACATTCAAGGTAAACTCGATTTCAATACTGGTAAAACAACAAACTTTACTGTTGGAGGAAATATTCAGTTTTCAAATAACCCAATCGTCCAGCGAAATAGCACACTTTTTAACTGGTCTAATTATGGGGAACAGCTCAGTTATACCTGGAGAACCTATGCTCGCTTTGTGCAGCGATTTGGAAGTGGAGATCAGCAAACGGAAGAGTCATCAGCTGGAGTACTGAAGAATGCGTATTACTCGATTCAGGCAGATTACACGAACCAAATCGTAAGACGCCAGGATCAGAGACATCGCGACAATTTCTTCCGTTATGGTCATATTGGAGAGTTTAAGAGCTTCCAGACCATCGACTACAGTGATCAACTGCAAAGAGACTCCGTAACTGGCCAGCTTGCTTACATTCATGAGACCTTTATTGACACTCTGATCGGCTTTACACCAAAGGCATCAAATCCACTCGGAGCTGCCTTTACACAGAATTACTATGATATTTTTGGATGGGGTGGTTATGACTCCCTCGGCAACCCAATCGTTGATCCTTTGTTGGCTGATGATCCTACAACGGATGTTCCAAATGACGCCTTGAGAGACCTACTTGCGATGAATACTTTCGGAGGTTTAAGAAACGGTGACCTTCCGAGATCTATTTCCAATATTTGGAATAGTCCGGCACTTATCTATAATGCTTACAATTTCACTGACAACAAGCAATTCCGATTCACGGCCACAGGGTCTGCTGATATTGGAGACCATGCTATTAGTGTTGGTTTTGAATATGAACAAAGGGTGAATCGTCAATGGGCTTTAAGTCCAGCTAGACTCTGGGAGATTGGACGTCTACAGGTGAATGATCACATCAGAAACATCGATCGTTCTAACCCAACCATCGATTTCTTTGAAGTAGAATCTGGGCGTCAGGGACCAAGAGTCACTTACCCAAGGTTGAACGCTGCACCAGGAGATTACAGCGGAGGTGACCCACAAGCTTTCTTTGACTACAATCTAAGGACTGCTTTGGGGCTAGATCCCGATGGAACCGACTGGATTGATTTGGATGCAATAGACCCAGATGATCTTCAGATCTCTTATTTCAGTGCTGATGAACTGCTGAACGAAGGAAATCCACTAGTGACTTATTACGGTTATGATCATCATGGAAATGCGCTTAATGGCGAACCTACCTTTGATGACTTCTTTACGGCTCAGGATGAGTTCGGAAACTTCACTCGCCCGATCGGTGCATTCCGCCCTATCTATATGGCCGGTTATATTCAGGATAAATTCGCCTATCGCGACCTTTTCTTCAACGTTGGGGTGAGGGTTGACCGCTACGATGCTAACCAACCTGTACTTCAGGATGACTTCGTGCTATTCCCTACAGTTAAGGCTGGTGAAGAAGAAGCACTTGAGCTAACAGAGAACAATGCTCATCCAACCAATATTGGCAACGACTATGTGGTATACGTTGATGATGTGCGAAACCCAACATCGATCAGAGGTTACCGAAGTGGAACTACCTGGTTCAATGCTGAAGGTGCGGAGATCGACGATCCAAGTGTACTTGCCTCTGCTGGAGGAATTGCACCTCTACTCGTTGACAAAGAGAACACCAGTACCCAGGACATCAGCTCGGCGTCATTTAGAGACTTCGCGCCGATCACGATCCCAATGCCGCGTATCGCATTCTCATTCCCCATTTCGGAAGACGCGAACTTCACCGCTCACTATGATGTGCTGACAAGGACGCCAAACTCTAATGGATTGAACAGGTTGCGCCCAACAGATTACCTATTCCTTGAGAGTAATAATGCAGTGAAGAATAACCCAGCACTGCGCCCAGAAAGAACCATCGATTATGAAGCTGGATTCCAACAGGTACTTTCAAAAACATCTTCGATCAAGATTGCAGCCTTCTACAGAGAGTTCAGAGATCAGGTGCAGTTGATCAACAGAACGAATGCCTATCCTCGTGAATACAGAACTTATGGTAACGTTGACTTTGGTACCGTTAAAGGGATGACCTTCACATATGATCTTCGTAGAACAGGAAACGTTCAGTTAAAAGCATCATATACGCTTCAGTTTGCTGAAGGAACAGGGTCGAATACAACCACTGCAGATGCTTTGATCAGAGCTGGAAGAGACAACCTGAGGGTGACCAATCCTCTTAACTTCGATCAGCGTCACACATTCACTGGTGTATTTGACTACCGTTATGCTGGTGGAAAGAACTATAACGGTCCGATCGTAAATCTTTTCGGAAAAGAGCGTCAGATCTTTGCAAGATCAGGAGCTAACCTTCAGTTTAACGCAGGTTCTGGAACGCCTTATTCAGGTCAAACGCTTGTAACAGGTGAAGGACTGCTTTCAGGACAAGGTGCATCTTTCCTTGAAGGGTCGATCAACGGTGCAAGATTACCCTGGAACTTCAGAGTAGACGCCCGAATAGACAAGAGTTTCACCCTTTTAAAAGAAAAACGAAAAGACAAGGACAACCAAATTGGTCTAAACGTTTATTTGCAGATATTGAATTTGTTAAATACGAAAAACGTGGTTGGAGTGTATAGAGCAACAGGTAACGCAACAGATGATGGTTACCTGGCTGATGCACGTTTCCAGCAAAATATCATCTCTCAGAATGACGAGCAATCATTCAGAGAGCTTTATAACATGAAAATCAGCAATCCAAACAATTTCAACTTACCAAGACGAGCCAGACTAGGACTATTGTTGACATTCTAAACGTATTAAAGAACATTGATTATGAAAAAGATTGCTAGCCTCTTATTGTTGTTCATCGGTATTCAAGCGAGTACTTCTGCAGCAGTGTATAAAGGAGACCTTAAAAAGAAAGATAAAAAGCCAAATGCCGCAACTCTTGCCGCTGGATGTTCTCCAGCTACTGCTGCTACTGAGCTCGATATTAATAACATCCGTGCACTCATCCAAACTGGTGGTGATATGTGGTGGAACCTGATCGGTCAACCTCAATATGAGGTTCCCAAGAACTCAGGAAGTCACTCACTTTTCGCGGGCTCACTTTGGTTAGGTGGAAAAGATGTTTCTGGTCAGTTGAAAGTGGCTGCACTTAGATTTCGTCAGGTTGGTAATGACTTCTGGCCTGGACCATTGAGTACGGAAACTGCAGAAATTGACGCAGCGACATGTTCAGAGTATGACCAGCACTTTGTAACCACACGTGCTGAAGTTGCTGAATTTGTTGGTTGGTATGAGGCAGGACAAGAAGATGCTGCCAATGGTACAACCAAACAATCAGATGATTATCCAAATTATCAGATTCCAAGAAGCATTTTAGAGTGGCCAGCTCACGGTAGAAACTACCCTCCCTACAATGAGGATTTCTATCTGGCTCCTTTTAATGATCGCAATGGTGATGGGGTCTATAATCCTCTTGATGGAGACTTCCCGGGTTATGATCTTGCAGGAGAAGTTGACTGTAGAGAGCGTATCGTTAATGTTTATGGTGACCAAAACCTATGGTGGGTATTTAACGACAAAGGAAACATTCACACGGAGACCGGTGCTTTGGCGATCGGTATGGAAATCAGGGGTCAGGCTTTCTCATTTGCTACGAATGACGAAGTAAACAACATGACCTTCTATAACTATGAATTGCACAATCGCTCAACCTTTACCTTGACAGAAACTTACTTTGGTCAGTGGGTTGATGCCGACCTTGGAAACCCGCAGGATGACTTTGTGGGTTGTGATGTTCAAAGAGGATTGGGTTATTGCTACAATGGTGACGAAAATGATGAGGACAATGGTGGTGCAAGAGGATATGGTAACCTTCCTCCTGCTATCGGTGTTGACTTTTTTCAGGGACCTTTTCAGGATAACGACGGACTGGATAACCCTGGGCCGGCCACAAACTCTGACGTCCTTCCATTTGATGTTGCTGTTTCCGATAACGGTATTCCTTACAAAGGTCTGGGCGTAGGTTTTGGAGACGGAATCGTGGATAACGAGCGTTTTGGAATGGCAAAGTTCCTTTATCACAACAATGACAGAACAGTGAATGGTGACCCAAGAACTGGTGTTGAGTATTATAACTACCTCCGTTCTATATGGAGAGATGGTTCTCATATGGTATATGGTGGAACTGGTCATATCAATTCAGTTGACCCACCATACCTTGAAGCTCAGTTCATGT
Organism: Salibacteraceae bacterium; assembly: GCA_965659675.1. Lineage (GTDB taxonomy): Bacteria > Bacteroidota > Bacteroidia > Flavobacteriales_G > Salibacteraceae > CBFHWY01. The sequence continues at coordinate 5,093 of CBFHWY010000041.1, forward strand.
TCCCGGGAGAAACCGACGTTATTGGATGGGGAACTGGTGGACAGCCTCAGCCTAACTGGACAGAGGTAACTGAAGGTAATCAGCCAGCCGACCGTCGTTTCATGCAGTCTGCAGGTCCGTTTACGCTGGAACCAGGCGCTGTTAACAACATTACTGTAGGTGTGGTTTGGGCCCGAGCTAAATCAGGAAATGCTGAAGCTTCAGTTGCTGCAGTGCGTAAAGCTGACGATAAAACTCAAGCATTGTTCGATAACTGCTTTAGAGTATTGAATGGTCCTGATGCGCCAGAAATTGAGATCACTGAGTTGAATAAAGAATTGATCCTTACCTTGAATAACCGATCGATCTCAAATAACTTCAATGAAAGTTATGCAGAGGCAGATCCATCGATCATTCCTCCTGACTCATTGAATGCTCAGGAAAGACAGAACTATCAGTCTTACAGATTCCAGGGCTATATGATCTACCAGGTGAAGAATAACTCAGTTTCTGCTTCAGACCTGAACGATCCAGATCTTGCCAGACTAGTCGCTCAATGTGACGTCAAAGATTCTATCTCAAGAATCGTGAATTACTATTTCGATGATGATATCGGAGCAAGTGTGCCACGTGTAGAAGTTGAAGGAGCAAATGATGGTATTCAAAAATCATTTAGAATCCTGAACGACCAGTTTGCACAGGGAGATAACAGATTGGTCAATCACAAGACCTATTACTTCATTGCGATTGCTTACGCTTACAATAATTATGCTCCATACAACCCAGCTGATGAGGATACTCAAAATGAGCCTTTCCTTGGAAGTAGAAAGTCTGCGGCTGGTGGTATCAGAGTTGCTGCTGCAATTCCTCATGATCCACGTTTACAAAATAACGGACTTATTCTGAATGCGCAGTATGGCGACCGTGTTCCATTGGTTAGAATCGAAGGAACAGGAAACGGCGGAAATGCCGTGTCGCTTGAACAAAAAAGCATTGATGCTATCATGGCCAATGAAGAAAGCTGGTCAAGCGATAGTTTATTCTACACAGAAGAAGGCTCACCAGTGAACATCAAAGTAATTGACCCACTGAACATCAAGCCAGGTGAATTCTCCTTGAGGTTTGTTGATACAACCGATACTAAGGATCTAAGCGATGCTTACTGGCAGATATTTGGTGATGGAATTGATACCATTTCTTCCACCGGAACCATCGCAGTTGAATCAGAGTTTTTAGTACCAGAACTGGGAATCTCTGTGACTACGGGTCAGGCACTGAATCCAGGTGAAGTTGGTGCAGTGAACAATGGTTTCATCTCTGCAGATTCAGAGCAGGATTTCAATACTCCATGGTTGATCGGAATTCCTGATGCGGAATCCAATACACCATTTAACTGGATCCTTGCTGGTACGAATAACGATCAGGCAGCACCAGAGTTTGATGACTGGAATTATGAAACTAACCAGAACGGATCAAGAACTGGTTTTGGACTAGATGATGATGAAGTCTATGAAAATGTATTGGAAGGCGTATGGGCACCCTATAGGCTTACTGCCTCTGGAACAAATCACGGTCCGATGATCGAAGAACCAAGTCCAAGAACTTTTGTTTTCGACATCAAACCTGCTCAGGACGGTGTGAATATGCTGAACTACCTTTCAAGTGTTCAGATGGTGATCACTTCTGACAAGAGCAAATGGACACGTTGTCCAGTGATCGAAATGCGTGATACCGTTGGAGAAGCTCAAGGTGGAGCGATCAAAGGTCGTTTGCGTGAAGCGCCTTCCATCGATAAGGATGGCAACCCGGCAAGTGATATGACTGCACCAGCGAGTGATGATCCTAATGACCCAAACTACATTGGATCTAAAGGAATGAGTTGGTTCCCTGGATACGTTATTAACATGGAAACAGGGGAACGTTTAAATATGGCCTTTGGTGAAGATTCTTATCTAGTTAAAGAAAATGGACGTGACATGATCTGGAATCCAACATTCAGGGTAACTGAAGGTCCTGCTGCTGACTTCCGTGGTGCTGGAAAACACTTTGTCTTCATCTTTAGAAACAACATCATTGAAGATGAAAAGAACCTTTTCCCACTTGATTTTAACGATCCTGAGAATAGAATGCCAGCTTACGATGCAGGTGAATTCGCTTATAACAACTTACTCGGTGGTTCAAACAGAGAAGTCAGAAATGTATGGAGATCCTGCATGTGGACTTACTTCCCACTCACTACACAGCAATATCCAATGTTGAGTATGGAAGATGGACTTGTTCCTTCTGAAGTTAAGATCAACGTGAATGTATCTAAGAGCTATGAAGCTTATGGTACGGGTGAGTATTTGAGTGAAGGAGATGCGCTTACGGTTGGCGATCAATACTTCGTTAATCAAGGACCAGTAGAACACGATGGCGTAACTTACACAAGAGGTGACAACTTTGTGGCTACTTCTACTAGCTTTAGCGCTCCGGGAACAGATAAAGTAGATCTGCTTCAAACGAGTGTGAATGGTGGTCTGCCACTCTACAACTTTGACCTTGGTCCATTGGCACCAGATACTGGTCAAACTGAAGTATTGGCTGACCTGCTCGACAAGATCTACGCAGTACCGAACCCATACTATGCTTACTCTCAATATGAGTCTGATAAGCTAGACACCAGAGTTAAGATCATTAATCTTCCACAACGTGCATCGATCAAGATCTTTACTGTGGATGGTACTTTGGTAAGAACTTTCGAGAAAGATGATCCTACGATCACTTCTCTTGATTGGGATCTTAAGAACCAGTTCCGCACGCCTATTGCAAGTGGTGTGTATCTGATTCACGTGGACATCCCAGGAGTTGGAGAAAAAGTAATTAAGTGGTTCGGAGTCTTGCGTCCAATCGACCTTGACAACTTCTAAGAACTGAAAAGAGGATATTATGAGACAATCAGTATTTAGTTTAATTGCCCTTTTCCTAATTACCTCATCGGTGTATGCAGGAAATAAGAACAGGATTGGACAGGCAGGAGCTCAAGAGCTTCTGCTAAATCCATGGGCTAGTTCAAGCGGTATGGCAGGTGCGAATACGGTATCTGCCACCGGACTAGAATCTATGTGGGGTAACGTGAGTGGACTTGCATTTATCGATAAAACCGAAGTGGCATTCACTTATGCTAACTTATTTGGAGGTGCAGGTGTTAGTTCTAATGCCTTTGGTCTGGCTCAACGTGTTGGAGAGTCTTCAGTGATCGGAGCTTATGTGATGAGCATGGGTTTTGGAGATATTGACATTACTACAGTAGACCAACCAGAAGGTGGAATTGGAACATTCTCTCCACAGGTATTGAATTTGAACATCTCTTATGCAAGAGCTTTCTCAAACAGTATCTACGGTGGATTCACAGTGAGAACTATTTCTCACGCCATCTCTAACTCTCGAGCAAACGGTGTTGCGATTGATGCAGGTATCAGATATGTAACAGGTAAGGAAGAGAACTTAAAGTTTGGTATCGCATTAAAGAATGTTGGTCCGAAAATGCAACACAGTGGTGATGGGTTTTCTACAAAGACCACCGTTGACGAAAAAGAGTTTACGCTAAACCAACGTATTCAAGCTTTTGAGCTTCCAAGTACCCTTTCTCTGGGTGTAAGCTATGACTATTATCTTACTCCAAAGAAGTCAGATGATGATACTTCTGGCATTGCTGAACATCGCATAACTGGTGCTGGAACCTTTATCTCTAACTCGTTTGGAAGAGATCAATTTGCCCTTGGTCTGGAATACAGCTTTAACCGTATTATCGCGATTCGCACAGGATTCCTTTATGAGGAAGGAATTCTTGCCGTTGAAACGAGAGGACAGGCACATACAGGTCCAACCTTTGGTGGGTCTATTAATGTTCCACTCGGCCAAAGCGGGAATACCCTATCTGTAGACTATTCATACCGAACCAGTAACCCTATGGCAGGAACACACGCCATCGGAGTTCGATTGAATCTCTAGTCACTAAAAAAACATATTATAATTTTGTAACCCCTGATCTTCAGGGGTTTTTCCATATTAAAGAGAGCAGCATGAGCAAGATTACCTACTACACTGAAGAAGGTCTTCAGAAGCTAAAGGACGAATTAAAACAAATGGAGAGTGTTGAACGACCAGCTATTTCAAAACAAATAGCAGAAGCACGCGATAAAGGAGACCTTTCCGAAAATGCTGAATATGATGCTGCCAAAGAAGCTCAGGGTTTGCTGGAGATGAAGATCTCCAAACTAAAAGAAACCATTGCGAATGCGCGAATTGTAGACGCTTCTCAAATGGATACCGATCGTGTGCTCATTCTTTCCAAGGTCAAGATCAAGAATAAGAAGAATGGTCAGGAGTTCAATTATATGCTTGTCGCTGAAAACGAAGCCAACCTCAGAGAAGGAAAGATCTCAGTTGAGTCTCCCATAGGCAAAGGCCTACTCGGCAAAAAAGTTGGAGAGATGGCTGAGATCAAAACACCGGGAGGGGTGATGGAATTTGAAATTGTTGATATCAGCAGATAGTTATGCCAAGTATTTTCACTCGCATCATCAAAGGAGATATCCCATCTCATAAAATAGCTGAGAATGAATCCTGCTTTGCCTTTCTGGATATCAATCCTCTTCAAAAAGGACATACTTTGGTGATTCCCAAACGAGAGGAAGATGAATTCTTTGAGCTCAATGAATCAGAACTCAAAGAGTTGATCAGTTTTTCAAAACAGATCGCCTCCGCCATCAAGAAGGCCTTTCCATGCAATAGAGTGGGCATGTCCGTCATCGGACTTGAAGTTCCGCACGCTCACATTCATCTTATTCCTATCAATGCTGAGGCGGATATGAACTTTGCTGAGCCTAAACTTCAGCTTTCACAAGAAGAATTGGTGCAGATCGCGAAAAAGATCAAAGCGGAGCTCTAGGACTTTGTCTTATCAGGGTTTTGTTTAACAAATGCTGCCCAGCCCGAGTACTTCTTAGTAGTGCCTCCATTATTCCCCTGAAAAAAGTGACACACCGCAGCGGCCATACCATCCGTGGCATCCAGGTCTTTAGGAAGCTCTTTTATCTTAAGGAGATTCTTCAGCATCATGGCAACCTGTTCTTTGGAAGCATTTCCATTGCCTGTGATCGATTGTTTGATCTTTTTGGGAGAGTACTCCGTAATTGGCACAGAACGGGTAAGTGCAGCGCTAATAGCAACTCCTTGTGCTCTTCCAAGTTTCAACATACTCTGTACGTTCTTTCCGTAGAATGGAGCCTCAATAGCAAGCTCATCGGGATGACGTTCATCGACCAATTCCTGCACCCTTTCGAAAATGTGCTTCAATTTGACATAAGGGTCCTTTAACTTAAATAAATTGAGCACCCCCATATCGAGGTATTCCATTTTATTGTCGCGGACATGAATAAAACCATAACCCATTATTGTCGTTCCGGGGTCTATACCCAGTATGATCCGATCCTTATTGTTTCTTTGCGCCACCCTTGAGAAATCCTCGTCTATATCGCTCTCTATCAAAAGTACTAAAGGCGCTTCTGCTCCTTCTTGCCCTGTTTTTCATTTATGAAAAAGTTTTCAAAGGTTGGGAGACAGGTGCTTTGAGCAAGCTCATTGAAGAAGTTTCGGGCTCAGGCTCACTCATGCTCCTGCTAGTGTCGGTCATTCTGATCCCGGTAAACTGGGGTATCGAGGCATTAAAATGGAGACTTATCGTACAACCCTTTGAGCGGATACATTTTAAAAGAGCCTTTAAAGGAGTACTCTCCGGGGTGACCACCTCACTGGTATTCCCGAATCGAATTGGCGAGTTTTTGGGAAGGATCGCTCATATCGACTTTGAGCATCGTTGGCAGGGCTTTGCCATGTCTCTTTTGGGCAGTATGGCCCAGCTCGGGGTCACCCTTTCATTCGGAGGAGTGGCTTACATACTTTTTGAATACGTTTTTGGTTTCGACCCTTTTAGTCTATTGGATCTTCAGATCATTTACCCTCTTAGACTGGTCATATTGATATCAGTTGTGCTTACCGCATTTCTATTTGTGTATCCCAGGACTCTTAAATGGATCATCTCAAGAATGTTCCGAAAGCGATTTGGTGAAGAAGGTGTTTCATTTCTAGACAACTACAACTCCATATATATTTCAGCTATTCTGCTGCTCAGCGTGCTCCGCTATCTGGTATTCTGGTCTCAATACATGTTGGTATTCTCAGCTTTTGGAGCAGAGATCACCGCTGCTCAGGGTTTGATACTTATTCCACTTCTGTTCCTTGCCATTGCCGCAACTCCAAGCTTTTCCATTGGAGAGATCGGTATTCGTGAATTTTATGCCCTCGCTTTGGTATCAACCATTGGGTTAGAAGAGTTGTCGATCATGGGATCAACGCTCCTTATTTGGATATTTAATATCTTCCTTCCCTCAATGGTGGGCTGGGTGTTTCTGTGGAAAGCCAGGCTCTTTCCAGAAGATAAATGATGCTCTATTCTCTTTGCCTTTTCCTTGCATACTTCTTTCTTTTTCTATTCTATGCACTATTTCAGAAGACAAAAAAGAGAGCCACTCAACAGTCCCCTAAAAAGATCGCTATTTTGATTCCATTGAGGAACGAAGCTTCGAACCTACCCGAACTGTTTCATGATCTCCTCGCCCAGAATCACCCTTCAGACTTAATGCATATTGTGTTCTGGAACGATGCAAGTACAGATCAGAGCAAAACACTCATTGAGTCATTCATAGAAGCTAATCAAGAGATTCAAATAGACCTGGTCAACGAGGAGGAACAGATAGGCAAAAAACAGATCATCATGAAGGCTGTTGATCACCTTGATACCGAATGGATCTTACTTTGTGATGCCGATACCCGTTTTGGCCCAGACAGACTTAGTAAGCTTTGTCAATATTCTGATGATCGCTTAGATCTCATCATTGGAAAAGTAGCCTTATCGGGCAACTCCTTCTTTCAGAAGCTGCAGGTCCTTGAGTATGATACCATGATGACCATAGCTCAAGCTACGTCCAATATGGGAGATCCAATCCTGGGAAGTTCAGCAAATCTCTTGTTCAGAACAGAAGCTTTTAAAAAAGCAAAGCCCTATCAGAACAACCTGAATACAGCATCAGGAGATGATGTTTTTCTGATCAACTCAATCAAAAAGCTCAGGAAAAAGAACGCCCTTTTCGTCTCAGATTCTGCTGCCTACGTGTATTCTGAAGCACATCATTCGGTGAAGGCGACATTGCGTCAGCGATTGAGGTGGGCCGGTAAGAACCCCCTGGTTAAAGACTATCGCTATCAGTTAGCCGCCTCAGCAAGTTTATTCTGCAACATCGTGCTTGTGATCATGCTCATTGTGGCTCTTTTTGTAAAAAGCTATCAGTATGTTTTTTTGCTCGCATTTGGAATCAAGTTCATATCAGAACTCATACTTTATTTCCGCATGAAAAAAAGTGAAGGGCTTTCCCTGATCCACTTCCTTACACTCAACCTCATTTATCCATTCTATGTAACCTTAGTTGGACTCTTGTCGTTTGTAATAAGACCCAGTTGGAAGTAATCCACAGGTCTGCAAACAATGGAGTCAATAAGTATAGCAGCTGCCGCCCTAAATTTTTTTCGCGCCCAAGCAGGGAAGCGATCTTCACGACCCTGGGTTAATTGACGTTTGCTCATCACTGATATTTACGATCAAAAAAAAGACCCTGCCGAGATCAAATTCCTGGTCAACAGAGGGGTACAGCTAAGCTCCAGACTGAAATCGGTTGAAGATGCAGCAGCATTCGTAAAGCGATACGCAAAGCAGATGAAGGAAGTAGTGGGCTTAATGGAAGCCTTTTTCATCATCCTTCGAAACCACAATCAGTTTCTGGCAGAAAAAACGCATCGCATACATTGGGAACAGTTTCTTGAGATATGCGGAATAAAGGGAGGCCTCAGAGAGGAGATCGAGCATCACAGTGGGGACATCGTTGAGCGTTTTGAAGACAGAAGCTTTAAACTTAATATCTCTACGGGGTCAAGCCTCCATTTGATCCTGCTGGATTTCATTTTGAGATGGATATCCTTAGGTCTGCTGAAGACACATCAATTAGACGAGCTAAATGAGCTCACCATGGGTTTTGACAATGTGGTTGGCTTCTTTTTTGTCATTCAGATCTTTGTGATACCTGCCATCATTATAGTACTTGGGCTCCTGCGAAATAAGCACATCGTGGAGCGGCTGCAGAAACTCACGCGAGAGATCGGCTTAGCTAACTTAAAATTCGTGGCAAAGCAGTCAGCATGGGATTACTCGCTACTTGTCCTCTTTGTGATGTGTGGGCTATACATCAGTCAGAGTCTCATCCCAGGTAAGCCTACAGAAAAGCTTGTGCTGGCTATGTTGGTCTCCGTCTTTTACCTGGTCTACCTAATGATCTTTCTGCGGCTCTTCTCCAAAAAGATACCAACCATCGATCAGATCAATCATCAGTTAAAGCTCAATGAAAAAAGTGGCATCGCCAAAGAACTTGATCCGGATGAGAACGATGAAGAGATCGTCAACCTTGAAGTGCGTCTGCGTTCAGTAAATGAGAAGATGAATGCCTATGTTCTGGAGGCCACATTATTTGGTGCTCTAGCCTTTAGCGGCTTCCTGCAGATCGTGGCATCAGAGGTTTTTACGATCGGGGATATCAAGATCTTCACCGCAAAACTTTTCACACTGTTCGACGGTGTGGTCAATTTCGATACTGCATATTTAAGTGTATTCATGCAATACATGAATTCACGCGAAGGTCTGCTCGCCCTGATCTGTTACGAGAGTCTCTTCTGTTCCATCTTCTTCCTCTCTGTTATTGCCTCACGTTTGCGTTTTTCCCGACTTACTGATGTGATCGATAAGGCACTGCAGCTCTCGCGTTCATATAATCTGAAGGAAGAGGATCTCCTCAACAATCAGAACAGAGATATGGACGATATCAGGGTTCAAAAGTTCAACAAGCAAATTCGTGATGTCCTGAAGATCGGTAACAAGGAACAAAAGAAGATAACCCCGATCATGGAGTACATGGCATTCTTTAGAAATCTTGGTGTGATTTCCTTTTTCGTCATCCTGATCACCGCTGCCCTGTTCATCTCTGTGGAACTATCGCTCATCTTTTGCTCTATCCTCCTACTCTCCTTCCTCTACTTCAAATTTGATGACATCCTCTTCTTCTTCAGGTCACTAACACTGCGTATCGAAGAGTTCTATTTTTCAGTTTATCAATATGTAAGTCCTATTGCCTGGGGAGTCATACTCTTTGCAGCTATTCTGAGATCCCTGGATATCGGATTTGGCAACCTTCTTCTCTTGCTGGGCTTCACGGCTTTAAGTATTCACAACCTACTCACCATTTTTGTCCCCGAACTGGATCATGTTCGTCATGGCTCCTCTAACCAAATGAAGGATCTCATGGACAAGGTATTCAAGGTCGCTTTGGCGGTATTCTTCCTGGCCTGGTATTTTAACGTCCAAAACTTTCCGGGGGCAGAGGGAATCTTCACCCTTAGCGCGGTAGCTTTCAGTTTATTCTTCTTTTTCTATCCGCTTATTCCTAGAGCAAGCAGAGGTCTGCAACTCCTCAGTTCATTTACACTTGGACTGTCGGTTACCCCTTTCATCTTTACTTTCTACGGACTCGAGTCGGCAAGCTTGCTTACCATTATCATAAGTCCACTGATTATAGTCTTGCTCGTTCAGGCCTTCAGCAGACCACATATCTTTAAGAATAATGCCCGCAAGGTGCTGATCGCACTCGCACTATTGTACAGCACAAGATTCATTGAGTACAACAACTTTGTCTTTCAAGAGATGCGCTTTGATATTTCAAGCTATGATAAATTCATAGTGGAACAGGATCTGCTCACCTCCCTTGAAAAGTTTGAAAACCCGGAGTCAAAACAGGAGTTTGACTCACTGCTTTACTATAAATCACGTTACATCAATTCATGCATCGACCATAGCAGTTCTTTCGAAATGAACCGTGAAGCAGAGACGCTCGTTAAGCTCGGGCAATATGATGAACGTTTCCTCGAGTTAGCCGATGAGGTTCTGGCTCTTTCTCTTGAATCAGACAAAATCTTTCAGAATTATGTCAATCGTCTTGAAGTTTTAATAGCTTTGGACAAGTACCTTGAAGCCCACGACTTAGCTGAAGAGCTTATGGAGTACAGCCTCTTGAATGAAAGCAAAATTCGTCAGGAGGAAGCCAGAAAATATCTGGACAGGGTGAACAGGGGCTTGACCAGCAACTCATGACTAAGAAAAGACTTAGCGGAAGAGAAAGGGATCGTTTGGCCAGACAAAAGGGCGCAGCGAACAAACGCCCTGTTCGCAAGTCTAGTCCTCCTCCTCAAAAGAAGGAAAGCCCAAAGGAGGAGCAAAAGCCAGAAATTGATAAAGTAGCACAGGAGAAGAAAGAAAGCCCTCCCAAAGCTGCGGAACCAAAAAAAGAAGTCCAATCAACTAAAGAACAAACGCAAAAAGCGAAAGAAGAACCCAAAGCGAAAGCTGAAAGCAGCAGCACTGCCAAAGCTGAGAGCAAGAGTGAAGAAGTTCAAAAAAAGACTGAAACAAGCACAAAACAAGAAGAACAGAAAGAAGAAAAAGAAATAAAGAGATCTGCACCTAAAACGTTCTCTGCCATACAAAAAGAAGGTGCTGCGAAACCTGTGAAAAAACAGGAAACCGTAAAAGGTGAAACTAAATCAAGTGTTATGGCAGAGCAAACTGAGAATCAGACTCAGGACAATGAAGGAGGTGACCACAGTCATCTTGTTGAAAATGTGAGTACCAAACCCCTTCGATTCGCCTTATTGGCGGCCGTAGGAGTAGTACTCATTATCTTTCTAAGTCAACAATATGGCCCTTCTCATGACCACGGGCATTCCGAAGCAACAAAAACGGAGGAATCTAAACCCGAGGAAATGAATGAAGAAGCTATTCCGGTGATGGAAGAAGCTGCTGAAGAGGCTGAAGCTCCTGCAGAGGAGTCCGAAGCACCAGCTGCTGAGTCTGAAACAAGCGAAGATGAAACCACTTCCTCCAATGAAATGGGGGAAGCGGTTAAATCCGCTTCTGAAGCTGCCGCACTTCAAAAACCGATATGGGGACTTGCAACTGCTGCTGTTAAGTCTGAATCTGAAGCAAAACAACGCGCCTCAAATCTCCGTAGCAAAGGCTTTGATGCCACATACATCTATCTTCCTGATTACATCCCGAACGGTTTGGATTACTACCGTGTTTTCATAGGTCCCTTCCCAGGAGAGGCTGGCGCTAGAAAGGCTCAGCAGAGTTACGATCAGTCTGACGCCTATATTTTCTCCATCAAATAAGTGAAGGCACAAGAGGATTGCATCCTTTTCTTTGACGGCTACTGCAATTTATGCAATGGGCTTGTGGATTTCCTGATCCAACGGGATCAAAAAAAACTCATCCACTTTGCTCCCCTAAGTGGAAGCACAGCGGAAGATCTGCTCAGCACTGAATTGCGAAAGAAAGTCGATAGCGTGATCTTGTACTATCAGGGTAGGCTGTACCTCAGATCCACTGCGGCTATTTGGACCCTTTCTTTACTTGGAGGAGCATGGAAGCTGATCCTGGTCCTGTTCATCTTTCCCGCCTTCATGCGAGACCCCATCTACAAGCTTATCGCCAGAAACAGATACCGCTGGTTTGGCAAAAAAGAACACTGCAGAATTCCAAATGAAGATGAAAAAGAACGTTTTTTAGACTAACCACCCATCACAACTTAGTTTGAAGGCCTTGTCGACTTTCTATATTTGAGCATATAAAATTAAAGCAACTATGTATCGCATTTTACTGATCGCCATTTCCCTCTTGATCATTAACCCAGGCTTTGCCGCTAAAAAGAAAGATAAAGAAGAGAAAAAAGAGCTCCACAAGTCTTCTACCTACAGCGGTTTGAAGTGGAGAAATGTTGGTCCTGCCCTAACCTCAGGAAGGATAGCGGACATAGCCGTTAATCCTAAAAATCCCAATCAATATTTTGTTGCTGCGGCCTCTGGAGGAGTTTGGAAAACAGATAACTCTGGAGTAACGTATCGACCAATATTTGACTCCCAGGGTTCATACTCTATTGGATGTGTGAGCATTGCACCTTCCAACGAACACATCGTTTGGGTGGGCACCGGGGAGAACAATAATCAGCGTTCAGTAGCTTATGGCGACGGAGTTTATCGCTCGCTTGACGGTGGAAAGAGCTGGAAGAACATGGGCCTAAAGAACTCTGAGCACATTGGGAAGATCCTCATTCACCCCAATGACCCGAATAAGGTTTATGTGGCTGCCTATGGCCCACTTTGGAGTGCGGGCGGAGAGCGCGGTATTTATTACTCGAATGATGGAGGCGAAACCTGGGAGCAGATCCTTGATGTGAGTGAGCATACCGGCTTTAATGATATCATCATGGATCCTAGAGATCCACAGGTACTTTATGCTGCAGCACATCAAAGACGCCGTCATGTTTGGACCTATATTTCTGGTGGTCCAGAATCCGCTATCTATAAATCCATAGATGGTGGAAAGAACTGGAACAAACTGGAAAATGGATTACCCAAGGGAGATGTTGGCCGAATCGGTCTGGCCATAAGCCCGGTAAACCCCGATCACGTTTATGCAATGATCGAAGCTACGCCAGAAACTCAGGGTTTTTATAGATCAACCGACCGAGGTGCCAGCTGGAAGAAACTCAACAAGTACAGTACGAGTGGAAACTACTATGTAGAGATCTACCCAGACCCCAATAACATCAATCGCCTGTATTCAATGGATACTTATTGCCACTATTCAGATGACGAAGGCAAAACCTGGAAAAAACTCAATGAGAAGCACAAGCATGTGGATAATCACTGCATGTGGATCAATCCAAATAACTCCGATCACTACATCATGGGATGTGATGGCGGAATTTATGTTACCTACGACGATGCTGCCAACTGGCAATTCCATGCAAACCTTCCAGTGACACAGTTCTATAAGGTGGCTGTTGATAATGATGTCCCATTCTACAATATCTATGGTGGAACACAGGATAATTTCAGTTTAGGAGGCCCTTCCAGAACAACCAATGCTGCTGGAATCGTGAATTCCGACTGGTTCATTACAAAAGGAGGAGATGGTTTTGAATCTCAAATTGATCCAGAAGATCCAAATATTGTTTACGCACAATCGCAATATGGATGGCTGGTTCGCTATGATAAACTGAATGGAGAAAAGGTAGACATCAAACCTCATCCAGGAACCAACGAAGCAGCTTACCGATGGAACTGGGATGCTCCTCTGCTGATCAGTCCGCACAATCCGAAGCGACTCTACTTTGCGGCAAATAAGGTGTTTAGAAGCGAGGACAGAGGCAACAATTGGAAAGTGATCTCTGATGACCTGAGTAGAGGTTTGGATAGAAACAAACTCCCTGTAATGGGACGAGTTTGGGGTATAGATGCTGTGGCGAAGAACAAATCAACCACGATCTATGGAAACATCGTCGCACTTGATGAGTCTCCTTTACAGGAAGACCTGCTTTATGCCGGAACCGATGATGGTCTGATCCATGTAACTGAGAATGCCGGAGAGAGCTGGACCAAACTTGAGTCATTTCCAGGCGTACCCGAAAGGACCTATGTCAATGCCTTGAGTGCTTCCAAACACAATAAAGCCATGGTTTATGCCGCTTTTAACAATCATAAGAATGGAGACTTTAAACCTTACATTCTTAGAAGTGATGACAAGGGAAGATCATGGACCAACATATCAGGGGATCTTCCAGAGAGAGGTTCTGTTTACGATATTGTTGAAGATCACAAGAATGAAGATCTCCTGTTCGCAGGTACTGAATTCGGACTCTTTTTTAGTTTGGATGGTGGTGAACACTGGACTCAACTCAAGAACGGATTGCCTACGGTGGCGATAAGAGATGTAGAGATCCAGGAAAGAGAGAACGACTTGATCCTGGCAAGTTTTGGCCGCGGATTTTATGTGCTCGATGATTATAGTTTGCTGAGAAAAGCCAGTGAGGAACTATTGAACAAGGATGCCCATATTTTCCCGATAAAAGATGCGCTCATGTTTGTAGAAACGCGTCCATTAGGCTTAGGCGGAAAGTCCTTTCAAGGTGAAGCTTACTATTCGGCCCCCAACCCTCCTGTAGGCGCTTGTTTTAGTTACTACATCAAAGAAGTTCCAAAAACATTAAAGGAACAGCGTCAGGAAGAAGAAAAGAAGCTCAAAAAAGATGGTGGAGACGTATTTTATCCGAGCAAGGAGCAAATTCGTCAGGAAGACCTCGAGCAGAAGCCCTATCTCATTTTTGTGATCAAAGACGAAAATGGTGATGAAGTAAGACGGCTAAAAACAAAGGCAGGTAAAGGGATCAAGCGTATTTATTGGGATTTCAAATACCAGAAGATGAGTCCGATCAAACTGAAAGAAACGAAATCGGATAATCCATTTGCTGGAGATGACGGAGGGCATCTTGCCCTTCCTGGAACCTACTCTGTGGAGCTGTTTATGGTGAACAATGGTGAAGTAAAGTCACTGGCGGGTCCTGAAAAGTTCGAGGTAGAATTACTTGAAGAACGCTCCATTCCGGTAACCGACCGCAAGGCTGTTTTGGCATTTCAAAAAGAAGTGAAAGTGCTGCGCAAGGATGTGGCTACTTTGAACAGTCAAAGAGCAGAGCTTGAAAAGCGTTTAAAGTTCATTGAGAAAGCTTACGCTACCTCAGCTGGAACTGATCTTACTAAGCTCTCTGAAATAGAGCAGATAAGACTACAAATGGCCAAACTAAAGATCTTAATGAATGGCGATGCAAGCCTTTCTAAAAAGGAATTTGAGACATCACCTTCATTAAACAATCGCATTGGCCTGGTGGTATGGGGACTTTGGTCGCAAACCGGTGCTCCCACAGGTACACAGAAAAAGAACTTTGTTTTAGCGCAGGAGATGTATAAAACGGCCCTAAGCCAGAAGCAGCAGCTCGAATCAAGCATAGAGGATTTGGAGGCTGAGATGGATAAAGTTGGGGTACCTTATACTCCTGGAAGGTGATTCATTAAAACAAGGTTAGAGAGAGTAAGAACACCCCTGAACCCAATAAAAACAAGATCAAAGTATAGGGCAGGATCTCTCGTGCTTTAAGTCCGGTGATTGCCAAAAGTGGCAAAGCCCAAAAGGCTTGGAGCATGTTGGTGGGCTATTAAGTTGGGCTCTCATTACCAGTTAACTATCTGATTTTTATTATATTTGAGGAAATCTTAATTCTTATGAACTCCTCAAGAACTCCTCAAGAACTCCTCAAGAACTCCTCAAAAAGTCCTTAAACTTCTACTGTTTACTTTTTTGTTTTTAATAGCTAATCTTTCGTTGTTATCGCTTAAGTTAATTGCTCAAAATACCCTCTACTCCAATAATTTCGATAATCACCATGGAAGTATGGTGCGAGACATTGATGATACCTTGTTCATTGCTACGACAGCTTATGATCAAGTAAATAACTCATCATTTATAGAAATTTTAAAATTAGACCCCAATGATGTGCTTGTTGCCAAACTAGATATTGAACCTTCTGTCGGGCAGAATATTCAGGTATTTCATATTAATAATGGACACGATGGAAACCTCTGCATCACAGGCCTTGTTGAAGAAGCTGGAAGGAATCATATTTATGCCGCTATTTTAAGTTCATCCCTTACTATTCTTCATGAAAAATACTACGAATACCCTAATTCTGGGCAACACGCTAAACTACACTCACAAGGACATTTTATTATGCCTAATTCTGGTGGCGGGTATATGATAGGTGGTATGGCAACCGATGGCTACAACTTTAACCAAAGTGAAATGCTCGACTCAAAAGTCGGTATCGTGATGAGTGTTGGTTACAATTTGAATTTTGGTGTGGCAAGTTTGTTGGATTCTAGATTTGACTGCTCACACACATTACCGCTTGGATCTTCATATCTGCATCCTATGACAAAAACATACTGCGATAATAATCCTGATCCAACAGATGATTATGATTTGGTGGATCAAATCATAGAATACGAACCCATGAAGTTTTTGGTCACTGGTTCAGTTAATGTGCCACATGTTAATTCTTCAAACAGCAAAGATTTTGATCAAGGGGTTTTATTCTATGGTCTAAATGTGGGTTGTGGTACTGGCCCACCTTATGCTTTATGTATGGGCTTTGAGTTTAATATGAGCTTCACTTCAGGCCTTGGCGCTTCTTTCAATGAAGATGAAAATGCTGTGGAAACCATTTATTATCCAAACACAGATGAAGCTGTAATTTTGGTAAACTCTGGGCAAAGACATGGTTTAGTCCTAAAAAATTGGAATAATATTAGCTCAGCCCCTACATTTACATCAGGGCTTGAAATCCAAACTTTCATTAGTCCATTCGAGTGGGCAGTTGCAAGCTCCATGAAAGAGGCGATTAATACTCCAACCCCAGATGGGGTTGTTATTGGTGGTCAATTTAGAAAAACGAGCTATACATTTCCGACAGACACCCCAGGGACTTACAATCACTCTTTTCCATTCATTTTTCATGTGGACCGTAAAGATTCCAATAAAACCCAATTTTTAAAGACATATCCACTTCGCAGTCATGATTTTGAAGCTCATTTTCCAAATAACATGAATCATCTATTGGCGAGGGGGATTGAAAATGTGCCTTTTACTTTTACTCCTCCTTCTTTGCTCACTAAGGATTTTGGTTCGATTAACCGGAAAACCGAGTTGTTGATGTACAAAATTGAGCCTTCCAAAAATTTATCACAACTTGGAAAATTCTCAGTAAATTATTCGGGAGCAACTGAATGCATGCAACATATTGATATTAACCCAGGAATATCTAGCATTAATCAATTCTATTACACCACTTTAATTGATCAAGAGCTGGTATGGTTCACACAGCATCCAATACAATCTCCGACAGAATCTCGGGATCTAATTGAAGAACCCTGCATCGCAGAATAAGAATCATTTGTAATGAAATACTTTATCCCAATACTATTTTCTGTAATCTTCTGCTGTCATGGACAAAGCCAAAGTTGGCGTATTGTTTCGCAGAACAATCAAAACTCAGCAAATATTGAGCTAGAAAATGTTTGGATGAGCCCAAGTGGAAATAGACTTTTAGTTTCTGTTTTTTCGGATAGCGAGATTACAATAGCTGGTCAACTTCATCAAAAGTCAAACAATTATTTACGACTCCTTTGCGAAGGAGATACATCACTATTTTTAAATGCTATTACTAAAACTAGCCCTTACAGAAAAAGAGACCTCTCTGATTATGAACATGCTATATATCTATCAGACACTATTGGGTACTTACAGTTTGTAGTTGATTCTGGCAATGATTTCTTTGGATATCGCCCCACTCTGATTGATCTTACCCGTTCGGTGGTTTCATTTGACAAAAAAAATTTAATAAGTTTAATCTCAGATGTAACCCTAGTTGAAACTTTCTACCATTCCAGCAAACTATACTCGAATTATTGGTTCAATCAGGATACAGCTTTCGGTAATACCCCAATTAATCTACAGGGCGCTAAGAATGGTCGATTTTATTTATTGGCTTATGACAAAGAGCTTAATCCAATCAATGCTTTTCCAACTAGCTTTTTAGGGGCGGATAGCTCTAACGTTGGAATTCTATATGGAAGTCGAAGAATTCGAGATAATTTTATTCTTAGAGGTACAACATCAAAAAATAATGGTCGAGTTTTTGACAAAAGCATTGATGACGCGAGTGTATTAGCAATCACCGATTCTTTGTTGAACAAAAAAGATGTCTTCATCGCAAGTAAATACGTCACCTTTCCGTATATGAATTATGATGGAGATAACCTCTACTTCACTTGTGATGCGCGCCCTCGGCAAGCATTTGTGGTGAATACTGCTGTTCCTAACTACAGTTTTGGTAAAATTGATAGTTCGGGAGTTTTAGAATGGGTTTATGCTTTACCTCCTAATGCCTCTGTTGTGCAGGATACTGCCTTTCGCACTTATGTTTTTGGTCATTTACGCAATGATGAGAACTATTTTGGTAATTCAATCAATAGTTTGGATCTGTATATGGCTGTGATAGACCCAGATGGAAGTATCCTTCACTTTGAAACTGATTCTAACTGGTTTTGGCCAAATACTTATTTCTATAAGCTTATGTACTCCCCCGTTACTGGAGTGAATCTCTTTATGTCGCACGGAGAGCCAGTGAAATTAGGAGACCTTGTTGTTCCAAATGATTCGGGCAAGCAGAACATGTTCCTGGCGAGATTTAAGTATATCGAACCGAAAGACACTTCTTCTGTGGCAATAGATGAAGAACTTCAAATTTTTGACTTTCAACTTTTTCCCAATCCTGTCAATGAATCCATCTATATTAAAAGTTCTGAGGAGATCAAACTCATGCGCGTGTTGAATGTGCATGGGCAGGAATTGTCAAGGCAAGAAAAGCTCCAGGTTAAAGAAACGCATATTGATGTCAGCGATTTAAGTCCCGGGGTATACTTCCTGCAACTTCATTCTAAGTACGGGATCAGATCCAAACAGTTTGTGAAAGAGTAGCTTACATTCAGAACATCATCAAGCTCAACAAAAAGATCGCAGAGCCGAGCAAAAACAATATGAGGGTGTAAGGCAATATCTCCCTCGCCTTGAG
>CBFHWY010000042.1:0-23251 GCA_965659675.1 Salibacteraceae bacterium
AAGAGAAAGAGCAGGCTAAAGTGATACCTCCATATCAGGTTGATCAGATTACGCATGCTCTATCATTTGCCCATCATTATTTGATCAAGAATGGGAATCGATCTGCATTCTTCAGTGCAATACCGGTTCCTCTTGCCACAGCTCGAAGTGGATCATCAGCCACGTGTACAGGTAATTTTGTCTTCATGGAGATACGCTTATCCAGCCCTCTCAGCATGGAACCACCCCCAGCCAGGTATATCCCCGTTTTGTAGATATCTGCCGAAAGCTCGGGAGGTGTCATCTCAAGAGCACTCAAGATCGCTTCCTCAATTTTTGAGATAGACTTATCGAGGGCATGGGCGATCTCAACGTAGGAAACATGGATCTCTTTCGGAATACCAGTCATGAGGTCACGTCCGTGTACCGCAAAATCCTCTGGTGGATCATCCAGCTCCGTCATTGCGGCTCCGATCTCAATCTTAATTCTTTCCGCGGTGCGCTCACCGATGAGTATGTTGTGTTGTCTTCTCAGATACTCTTCGATATCGCTGGTAAACTCATCACCCGCAACACGAATAGACTTGTCACAAACAATTCCACCCAGGGCGATGACCGCGATCTCAGAAGTACCTCCTCCAATATCGATGATCATATTCCCCATAGGTTCTTCTACATCGATACCAATACCAATGGCTGCGGCCATCGGCTCGTAAATAAGATAGACCTCGCGGGCACCTGCGTGTTCGGCAGAGTCCTTTACCGCTCTTTTTTCCACCTCCGTGATACCTGAGGGAATACAGATCACCATTTTTAGGGCTGGAGTAAACAGTCTTCTTCCTGGATTGATCATTTTGATCATTCCTCGGATCATGTGCTCAGCAGCAAAGAAATCGGCAATCACACCATCTTTTAGGGGCCGGATCGTTTTGATCCCTTCGTGTGCTTTTCCATGCATTTGCATCGCTTGCTTTCCTACCGCGATCACCTTTCCACTTGAGCGCTCAATAGCAACAATAGAGGGTTCATCAACCACAACCTTATCATTGTGAATGATCAGCGTATTGGCCGTTCCAAGGTCAATGGCAATTTCTTGAGTAAAAAAGTCGAACAAACCCATGTCTGTCTAATGTTTAAAGTGACGGTTACCGGTAAGCACCATACTCATTCCGTGTGCATCACAAAAGTCTATTGACTCCTGATCTTTGATCGAACCTCCGGGTTGGATCACAGCACTGATTCCACTTTCATGTGCGATCTCCACACAGTCTGGAAAAGGGAAAAAAGCATCGCTCGCCATTACGGCTCCCTGCAAGTCAAAGTTAAACGCTTTTGCTTTAGTCACAGCTTGCTTTAATGCATCTACTCTGCTTGTCTGTCCAGTTCCGCTTGCCAAAAGCTGCTTATTCTTCGCAAGAACGATGGTGTTACTCTTGGTATGCTTTGCCAATCGATTGGCGAATAAAAGATCTTCCACTTCTTCTTTGGAGGCTGCTTTGCTCGTGCAGGTCTTCAGATCGGCAGCTAATTCAACAAGGTGATCTGCCTCCTGAACCAAATAGCCATTCAGTGCTCTTCGGGCACCTGATTCAGGAAGGTCAAAATGCTTTTGTTTGAGTATGACACGCTTCTTTTTGGACATCAAGATTTCAAGTGCGTCCTGGTCATATTCTGGAGCACATACCAATTCGAAGAACAACGTGTTCATCTCCTCGGCTGTGGCGAGATCGATCTTTTTATTTGAAATGAGCACACCTCCGAAAGCGGATACAGGATCACCAGCCAGTGCATCCTTCCAGGCTTCTACAAGGCTTCCTCTAATGGCAAGTCCACAAGCATTGTTGTGTTTCAGAATGGCAATACAAGGATCCTCATCCTTAAAATCTTTCATCAGATTCACCGCTGCATCGAGGTCGAGCAAATTGTTGTAGGATACTTCTTTACCGTGTAATTGCTCGAGCATATCATCAAGATCTCCATGAAACTGGGCACTTTGATGAGGATTTTCCCCGTAGCGCAAAGATCTTGATTGCGTTTCGCTCAGGCGCAAGGCTTTACTCTTTTCCTCCTTGCTGAAGTAGTTGTATATGGCTGAGTCGTAGTGGGAGCTGACCGCAAAGGCAGCACTCGCAAATGACTTTCTATCTTCAATTTGGCTTGTTCCTTTGCCATCTTTGATCACTTTGATGGCTTCTTCGTAAAGTCCTCTTTCAGGAACGATGAGAACATCTTTGTAATTCTTGGCGGCAGCGCGGATCAGGCTAATTCCACCAATGTCAATCTTTTCAATAATGGCCGTCTCGTCGTTGGTCTCCGCCACAGTTTGCTCAAAGGGATAAAGGTCTACCACCACGAGGTCGAACTCAGGAATTTCAAATTGCTCAAGCTCAGATGCATCTTCTTGAAGCTCCCTTCGACTTAAGATTCCTCCAAAAACCTTTGGGTGCAGTGTTTTTACCCTGCCACCGAGAATAGAGGGATAACCTGTAAGATCCTCAACTTTTTGAACATCAATACCGAGATCTTCAATGAAACGATAAGTACCCCCGGTTGAGTAAATAGTAATGCCCTGCTCTTCCAGTGTTTTGACGAGATCGTCAAGTCCATCTTTATGAAATACCGAAACGAGGGCATTTTTGATGCGTTTTTCTCCTGCCATTTGATGCTTTCTAAAGCATGCAAGTTTACTAAACTTAAAGCTGCTTGGGCGCTGACATTCAGGCCTTTTTTGAACTTGTTGAAAAATGCTCTTTTTTGTTCATAGTCCGATCGGGAATTTAGCCCAACCTTCTAGTCAATTTTTACGTTTAAATAATTGTGAGGGACGCCTCTCTGGCTAAAGTGTATCTTTAGCCTTGCTATAGCAAGCTTAATGGACATCGATCTGGATCTCATAAATGCCTGTATCAAAAAGAACAGGAAGGCACAGTTTACGCTGTATCAAAAGTGTTATGCGCTACTATTAAGTGTTTGCTTGAGATATGAGCACAACAAATCAGATGCAGATCATATTCTAAACAAAGCTTTTCTCAAGATCCTTAACCATCTGGATTCCTACAATTTGAATGTTCCCTTTGAAGCCTGGATAAGGCGCATCATGATCAATACGATCATCGATGAGTACCGTAGGAACAAGAAAAATGCACACGTGATCACCATTGAGGAGATCAGTGCTCTTGGTAGCGATAAAACGGTGATCGACATCAATAATGCAACCAAGAAGTTTGACGAACGAGATCTACTTCGGCTTCTGGAGCGCTTGCCGAACGTGAGTAAACAGGTATTTAACCTTTTTGCCATTGACGGTTATGCCCACAAGGAGATCGCCGATATGTTGAACATGTCTGAGGGAACCAGTAAATGGCATGTTTCTTTTGCCCGAAAAAAACTTCGGGAGATGATCAGAGAAAAAGATGAGAACGAGCAAAAACGAATGAATCGACTATGAGCGAGAAGCACAACATAGACGAATTATTCCGTTCGGTGCTTGATAAGCCCATCCAAAACGCAGATCCGTCTGCTGGATGGGAAGCATTTGAAAATGTTCATGCCGCTGGCAGTGCAGTTTCTGTGCACAAAACGGCATGGTTATCGGCTATTGCGAGTTTCGCTGTGGTCTCTATGCTCACCTTGATCAATAATCCTCAAAACAGTGGTTCTGATCAGATCATTGCAGAAAAAGTAACTTCATTGCCCTCCATTGTGAGTTTCCAAAATGATGAGTTCGCGACCGAAGTACATGTTCCGCCCGAAGATGTTGCTTCCGAAGCCTTTGATGCAGATCTGAAAGCCTCAAAGCCAAAAAGCTCACAGACTCAAGAGAAGATTGCGGATCATAGCGAATTGCAAAAAGTGAAGAGCGCCCAGGCCGCGAATGCTGCGCGTCCAATGGAGGACGGTATAGAGGAGATTTCCCTAATGGCCATGAATACGCATGAATTTGACTTCAGCCAGGAAAGTGCCCTATTGCTTGAAGAAAAATCATTCGAAGATGAAAAGCTGAAGCTTAAATTAGCAGATGAGAAGAATCAGATCAAGTTGATCGCCTCTGCAAATAGCTTCAATTCCGTGATCGGTTCAGCAAATCCCGGAACTGCAAATAGCATGCAGGCCGTCGGCCTGGAATACCAGAGAAATATCAATGAAAAGCTGAGCTTTACGCTCGGACTACTTTACTCACACCTTGGAGTTTCGGGCTTCGGGAACAGCTATGACAGCGTTGCATATTCATTTGGAAAAACAACTTATCGTACAGAGATCTCGCCTTCATTTACCCAAAACCTGAGCTTGCCGATCGGGATCTCCTATCGTCCGGCGTATCGACATGAGGTGAATTTGAGTGCGGAACTTGGCTACCTGCTTGATGTTCATTCTATCAAAACAGAGTCTGTACTCGGATACGAAACAGAGAGTCCAGTGATCAAGGAAAGCGAAAGAGGATATCAGCAAGGCTTTCATGCCTTAAATACTCGTTTGATGTTGTCTTACCGTTATCAACTTACCTCAGGCCTGCAACTCGGAATGAGCGGACGCTATACGATGACGGATATGCTCGATGAAAATTACTTTGACCGCAAACGCAAGATCAGTCCATTCTTCTGGCAATTGGAGCTGCGATATAATTTGGCAAAATATTGATGAGAGGGAGTGTTTTAATATTACTCATGGCGCTGTTTTTCACTGCCTGTGATAAGAAGCCTGTTCCCTCTTCTGTTGAAGGTGATCCAGTATTCTATGTTAGTGGTCAACTAGAGGGCGAAGAGCTTGAATGGTTAGCTGGAAAAGATGGCATGTTTATGCACACCCAGAACCCTGATGTGGAACACGGGCAATTTGCATATTCAGGATTTCTTGCAAAAGAGGACTGTGAATCGGCCTGTCAACCAAAACTTCGATTCGTTTTTTTCGATAGTGCAGAAATAGAAGCAGAGGCTGAACCGAGCAAGATCATTAAATCCAGAAGGTCAGAGTTTGTCGCACCTGAGCTACTTGAGGTTTATGAGGTTGAGCTTGAGCCACAAGTATGGACACAAGATCTCAATCCAGGCTTAAAATATGAATGGGATTTTGGCGATGGAGAGATCACTACTGAGGCCAATGCCAAGCACTATTTCCCTAAAAATCAAAATGGTTTTAGCGTTTGTTTGGATGTAGAAAACACCAATAATAATTCGCGCAACAGTATATGTCGCGATGTACTCTGGGAAGAGCATTGCGAAAGCGATTTTGAATTCAGACCTTATCAGGGATACTACGAGCTTGAGGTTTTGAATCCCCGTGGAGATGATCAACATTCATGGGCCTTTGGTTCGGGTCGTTTTGCGGATGGCTCTTTCTTACAACTAGAATACGGAGAGGCAAGCAAAGAGAAGATCTGCCTCACAACCAATACTTTAAATGGCTGTACAAGTACGATCTGTAAGAATGTTGTACTTGATAGTAGTCGGGCCAGATGCCTTGCTAACTTCGATTTTGATTTCAGAGAAACGCAAATACCAGGACCGAATAAACTTCGCTCATCCCGGGTGCTGATTGAATACACCGATGCCAATGGAAAGATCTGGCGCTCGGATGAGAAAATCCAGTCAGGCGATAGCTTTTTTGAGATCCTAAAAGTGGAAGACCATGAAGTTGATCGAAACGGTCTTCCGACCAAAAAACTGGAATTGCTTTTCAGCTGTGAACTTTACAACAAGGCTTCAAGCTTAAAATTTGAAGATGTTCACGCCAGCATAGCAGTAGCCCTGCCTTAATTGGCGTAACCCAACTTCGTTTTTAATCGCTCAAGAACTGGTATGCCGATGGCACGAGCCTTTTCAGCTCCAAGTTTCAGTTGCCTGTCCAATTCTTCCCTGTTCTCCATGAGGTGATCATACCTTTCACGAACTTCAGCAAATCGCGATATAAGGCTTTCCAGCAATTCCTTTTTGGCATGACCGTAACCATAACCACCTGCTTCTAGTTTTGATTTCATTGACCTGACATCTTCCTCATTCGCGATCAATTTGTAGATCTGATATACCACACAGGCATCAGCATCTTTGGGTTCCTCCAAAGGCGTGCTATCGGTGAGGATACCCATGACCTCTTTCTTTAATGCTTTATCGCTTTGAAAGATATTGATGGTATTTCCATAAGACTTGCTCATTTTTTGTCCATCAACACCTGGAACTGTCTTTACCGCTTCATCAATTTTCGCTTCAGGCAACTTCAGAAGTTCCTCATTTAGCATGTGATTAACTGAGCTGGCAATATCTCTGGTCATTTCCAGATGTTGCTTCTGATCTTTTCCTACTGGAACCACATCAGCATCATACATGAGAATGTCGCATGCCATAAGCACCGGGTAAGTAAAAAGTCCGGCATTCACATCGCTCAGGCGATCCGATTTATCCTTGAAAGAATGTGCATTGCTCAACATGGGAAACGGCGTGAAGCAATTCAAATACCAGGTCATTTCAGTGACCTCGGGAATATCAGATTGTCGATAAAAAATGTTCTTTTCAGCATCAAAGCCACAAGCCAACCAGGCAGCCGCAACAGCATAAGTCGATTCGCGGATGAACTCAGGGTCCTTTTTAGAGGTAAGCGAATGAAGGTCAGCAATAAAGAACAGCGCCTCATTGTTCGCCTGTTTTGAAAGTTCAATACCTGGAAGTATTGCCCCCAGTATGTTTCCGAGGTGAGGAACCCCTGTTGCCTGTATTCCGGTTAGTATTCTGGCCATGCCAATAATTTGCGCCAAATTTAATGGATGTATTGCTACTGGGAATTGGTATTTTTGTCGACCCCTGATGAAAAAACTCCTTCAACCATTTTCGGTACTCTGGAAGTTCTACTTTTTTCTGATCTTCATGATCATACTTCTTCTCTTCTACCCCTTTTTTAATGTGTTGCTGAATAAGAGGAAAAACTTCCCGCTTGTCCTAAGGATGATGAGGGTTTGGGGAGGTACCTTACATCGACTCGGAGGCATCTTCATCAAATATGAAAAGCATGCTGGCTTTCCAGACCCTCCTTACATCATTGCCGCTAATCATTCTTCATATTTAGATATTGTGCTGATGTATAGTATCATTCCTGACTACTTCATCTTCATGGGAAAAGGGGAGATCAAGAGCTGGCCACTATTCAATATTCTTTTTACCAAAGGCATGAATATTTTGGTGGAAAGGGCGAGTAGAACCGCATCACATAAAGCCTTTCAAAGAGCAGGAGAAGAACTTGACATGGGCAGTGCCGTAGTGATATTCCCTGAAGGAACGATCCCTTACAGCGCTCCTCAAATGAAGGCTTTTAAGAATGGAGCATTTAAGTTAGCCATGGAGAAGAATGTGCCTATTGTACCCATTACTTTTTCCAATAATTGGAAACTACTGCAAGCAGGAGCCATCCTAAAGAGTAATGGTCGACCGGGTATTTCAAAGGTCACTGTACATCCGCCCATCAAGCCTGAGGCGAATAGCGACAAAGAATTGGTAAATTTGCGTAATCGCACCTTTGAGGTCATTGATGGTGCTATTGAAATGAAATAATGAAGATCGACGACAAACTCATAGATAAACTCTCAAATCTCGCCAAGTTGGAGTTTCATGGTGAGGAAAGAGAAAACATCAAAGCAGACCTTGATCGAATCCTTGGATTTATTGAGAAGCTGAAGGAAGTAGATACAGATGGTGTTGAACCTTTGATCTACATGACCGACGAATATGCTGTATTGAGAGAAGACAAGGCCAAAAACACCTTGAGCAAAGAAGAGGCACTAAAAAATGCACCATCAAAAGATTCCGATTACTTCAGAGTCCCAAAAGTGCTAAACAAAGGAGAATAAGACCTGTTTCAAATCTAGCATGAAGAACCGCCTGAGTATTTACCTACCCCTTATCATCGCTTTCGTTTTTGTAGGCGGGTTCTTTATCGGTTCACAGTATTCAGTTGGATTAGGAGGTTCGGAACAAAAGTTTTCCTTAGGCAAGAAATTCAACAAGCTCAATGAAGTAGTGAATTACATTGAGAATGAATATGTTGACAGTGTTAAGCGGGAGCAGTTGACCGATAAGATTATCACTGACCTGCTTCAGGAACTGGATCCACATTCCTACTACATCAGTGCTGAAGAAACCAAGCAAATGAATGAACCCCTGGAGGGTGGATTTGATGGTATTGGTGTTCAATTCAGCATTCAGAATGATACCATCGTCGTGATCAATCCAGTATCTGGAGGTCCATCAGAGAAGTTGGGCATCATGCCTGGAGATCGTATCGTGAAAGTGGACGGTGAGTTGGTTGCAGGGGTGAATATCTCCAACTCCGATGTGATGAAAAAGCTGAAAGGTCCTTCGGGAACCAAAGTGAAGGTAGATATCCATAGAAGTGGATCCAATAAATTGCTAAATTTCGATATCACAAGGGATCGTATATCAATTCACAGTGTGGATGCGGCATACATGATCAGAAAAGATATTGCTTACCTAAAGATCAGTCGCTTTTCAAGAAATACTCATCAGGAATTCTCTGAGGCATCACAGGAGATGCTGCAAAAAGGGATGACAAAGATGATCCTCGACCTACGTGGCAATGGAGGTGGAATAATGAGCGCAGCAACGGATATTGCAGATGAGTTTTTGGCCAATGGAAAACTGATCGTTTACACTGAGGGCAAATCACGACCCAAAGAGAGTTTTTATGCGAGCTCAAGAGGAATCTTAGAGAATATTGACCTGGTTATTTTGATAGACGAAGCTAGCGCCAGTGCCAGTGAGATCATCTCGGGAGCGATACAGGATAACGACCGCGGACTGATCATCGGAAGAAGATCCTTTGGAAAAGGCCTGGTTCAGGAGCAGTCAGACTGGCCTGATGGAAGTGCTACGCGATTGACCATAGCCAGATATTACACCCCCAGCGGTCGATCAATTCAAAAGCCATATGATAAAGGCAGTGAAGCTTATCACAAAGAATATTATCAG
This sequence comes from Salibacteraceae bacterium, assembly GCA_965659675.1. Classification (GTDB taxonomy): domain Bacteria; phylum Bacteroidota; class Bacteroidia; order Flavobacteriales_G; family Salibacteraceae; genus CBFHWY01. Next base: position 8,949 of record CBFHWY010000042.1, read on the forward strand.
CGTTATGAGAATGGAGAACTGGAATCGGCAGACAGTGTGAAGATCGCAGATTCACTGGAATTTGAGACTGAGTCTGGCCGAAAGGTCTATGGAGGTGGTGGTATTATGCCAGACATCTTTGTACCAATTGATACCACCGGAAATTCATGGTATCTGTCTGAACTCTATTATTCCGGGCAGTTCTATGATTTCTGCTTTTACTACACCGATCATCACAGGGAAGAACTCGAGAAGTTCGAAGGACATGGCGAATTTGCTCGAAACTTTAGGGTTGACGATCAGCTTTTGCGTGAGTTTGTAGACTTTGCTGAGAAGTCAGGTGTTCGCAAGGATGATGAAGGACTTGAGCAATCAGAAGAGGTGATCCGATATCGAATCAAAGCCGGAATAGCGCGCAATCTTTATGGCGATGAAGGCTTTTACCCAGTGGTCAATGAAGAAGACATCGTGGTCAAAAAAGCATTGGAGAGCTTCGACAGAGAATTCAGCTTCTTGCAATAAAGCCCAAGCTTCAACGTATATTTGTTCCGGATGAAGAAACTCCTGGAACTCCTTTCTTTTCTAAAAAATTACAAGTTGGCCGCATTTCTGAATGTGTTCTTTAACTTGTTGTCGAGCCTTTTCAGTCTCTTTTCGATCTCCCTGGCAATCCCTTTCCTGAACCTCATTTTTTTGACCAAAGACGAGGAGTATGAGCGCTACCGAAATATGGCAGAGCCCTCCTTTAACTTCACTGTAGATAGTCTCGCCGAAAAATTCAACTACACCTTTGGCAACCTGATCCTTGAAGATGGAAAGGGAGCTGCGCTGATATTTTTATGTGGGATCATTGTCCTCATGTTCTTTTTTAAGAACCTTTTCCGATACCTGGCAATGTATTGCATCGCGATCGTGAGAACCGGTATCATTCGCGATCTTCGAAAAGCGATCTACAGCAAGCTCATGGTACTCCCTCTTTCTTACTACTCGGAAGAGAAAAAAGGGGATATCATCTCTCGAATGTCCAGTGATGTTCAGGAGATAGAGCACACGGTGTTGCGCTCAATCGAAATGTTGTTCAAAGACCCGATAAACATCATACTCTTTCTTAGCGCCATGTTTGTTATGAGCGCGAAACTGAGCATGTTCGTGATCGTGCTTCTTCCCATATCAGGATTTATCATCGGCAGAACGGGTAAAAGCTTAAAGCGGACTGCAAGAAAGGGGCAATCTCAAATTGGCTCGCTGATCAGCTGGATAGAAGAGAGTTTAATGGGGCTTAGAGTGATCAAAGCTTTTAACGCTGAGCCTTTTGCTTCCGGCAGATTTAACGAACTGAACGAGCGTTTCAGACAATTGCTGAAACGCATGTATCACAAAAGAGATCTGGCTTCTCCTCTGAGCGAATTTCTTGGTGTAGGAACGGTTGTTTTAGTGATGTGGTTTGGCGGTGGACTCGTACTGAGTGATGATATGGAAGCTGCAAAATTTATCGGCTTCATTCTATTCTTTACCCAGATCATTAGTCCGAGTAAATCATTTACAGATGCCTATTTCAATATTCAGAAAGGAGCTGCTTCTGCCGAACGAATTCAGGAGATCATTCAGGCTGATGAGAAGATCAAAGAGCGTCCGGATGCGACGCCACTAAAGAACTTTGAAGAAAACATCATTTTTGAGGATGTTCAGTTTGCCTATGCCGAAGAGCCGGTACTTCAGGATATCAATTTTGAGATCAAAAAAGGTCAAACCATCGCTTTGGTCGGACCATCAGGAGGGGGTAAATCAACGCTGGCCGACCTAATTCCCAGATTCTATGATGTGCTTGGAGGTCAAATTCGTATCGATGGAATTGATATTCGCGATCTGATCATAAAAGACCTGCGAAATCAAATGGGTGTGGTGAACCAACAGGCCATACTTTTTAATGATACGGTGTACAACAACATTGCTTTCGGTAAGCCGGGGATCGATGCAAAGAGAGTGGAAGAAGCTGCGAGAATTGCCAATGCGCATGATTTTATTTCTGCTTTGCCAAAAGCATATGAAACCAATATTGGAGATTCTGGAGATAAGTTGAGTGGCGGACAAAAACAACGCATAAGTATCGCAAGAGCGGTGCTTCACAACCCTCCCATATTGATCCTTGATGAAGCGACCTCTGCGCTGGATACGGAAAGTGAGAAGCTTGTTCAGGATGCCCTGAATCAGCTCATGGAAAACAGGACTTCCCTTGTGATCGCACACCGTCTTTCCACCATTCAAAAAGCAGATCGAATCATTGTGATCGATGGTGGAAAGATCACTGAGTCTGGAAGTCACGATGAGCTTCTGGATCAGGGAGGACTATACAAGAAGTTGCACGATCTGCAAAGCTTCGATTAAGCTAAACCGAGTTCCTTCAATTGTTCTTCAGAGATGGTCGCAGGTGCGTCGATCATTACATCCCTACCGTGGTTGTTTTTAGGAAATGCGATATAGTCGCGAATAGAATCCGTTCCACCAAAGATGGCTGCAATTCGGTCAAAGCCAAAAGCAATTCCACCGTGTGGGGGAGCGCCATACTCAAAGGCACCCATCAAGAAGCCAAACTGTTCCTGAGCCTCTTCTTTGGTGAAGCCCAGCAGGTCAAACATCCTTGACTGGATCTGCCTATCGTGAATACGAATGGATCCACCGCCCAATTCCACTCCGTTGATCACCATATCATAGGCATCCGCTTTTATTTCAGCGGGATTAGCTTCAAAAGCTTCCACCTTAGCAGGGTTTGGAGAGGTGAAGGGGTGATGCATTGCGTGATAATGGCCTGTTTCCTCATCTTTTTCAAGGAGTGGAAAGTCGACCACCCACAGAGGTTTGAATTTGCTAGGATTTCTTAAACCTAGCCGCGTTCCCATTTCCAGGCGCAGCTCGCACATGGCTTTTCTTGTTTGATCCAGGTCTCCACTGAGGATCAAAAGAAGGTCACCTTTTATGGCACCCATTTTTCTGGCCCAGCTTGATAGCACTTCCCGACCGTAGAATTTATCGACGCTCGATTTGTAACTGCCGTCTTCATTGCATTTGACATAAACCAGTCCTTTTGCACCGATCTGCGGGCGCTTAACCCAGTCAGTAAGGGCGTCGAGTTGTTTTCGAGAATAATTTGAGCAACCATTTGCCTTGATACCCAAAACCACCTCTGCATCGTCAAATACCTTAAAGCCATGACCCTGAGCAAGCTCATTGAGCTCACAAAATTCCATTCCAAAACGAAGGTCGGGTTTGTCCGAACCGAATCTTTTCATGGCCTCATCGTAAGTCATTCGTTCAAAGTCTGACAGTTCAATATCCTTTATGGACTTAAAAAGATGTTTCATCAAGCCCTCGAAGGTGTTTAACACATCTTCTCTCTCTACAAATGACATTTCACAGTCGATCTGAGTAAATTCCGGTTGGCGATCCGCTCGCAGATCTTCATCCCTGAAACAACGTACAACCTGAAAATAACGATCATATCCGCTAACCATCAAAAGTTGTTTGAAGGTTTGTGGTGATTGTGGAAGCGCATAGAATTGTCCTTCATTCATTCTGGACGGAACCAGAAAGTCCCTCGCTCCTTCAGGAGTTGATTTGATCAGATAGGGTGTTTCAATTTCCAAAAAGTCTTGATCATTCAAATACTTTCGAGTTTCCAAAGCCAGTCTGTGACGTAATTGAATACTTTGTTGAAGAGGAGACCTTCTGAGGTCTAAATAACGGTACTTCATTCGCAGTTCTTCACCTCCGTCTGTTTCTTCTTCAATGGTGAATGGAGGGGTTTTTGAAGCATTGAGTACCTTCAGCTCATTGACGATGATCTCAATGTCTCCAGTGGGCATATTCGGATTCTTGCTCACCCGTTCTGCGACTTCGCCGCTGACCTGGATAACGAATTCCCGACCAAGCTTGCGAGCTTCTTCACAAAGAGCGGCATTGCTTTCCATGTTAAACGCAAGTTGGGTGATCCCGTAGCGATCCCTGAGATCGATAAAGGTCATTCCCCCCAGATCACGTGAGCGCTGAACCCAGCCACTTAATTGGCAGGTATTGCCCTTGTCTGAAAGTCTAAGTTCTCCGCATGTATGTGTCCTCAACATCCTCTTGAATTTGAACCGCGAAGTTAGTTATTAGCCTACTTTTGAAGCATGATTCAAGCACTTTCTGACGAACATTTCATGAAAATTGCGCTTCAGGAGGCTCAAATGGCTGAAGAAGTAGATGAGGTTCCGGTAGGGGCGGTAGTGGTTTCTAAAGGAAAGATCATTGCCCGAGCGCACAACCTAACCGAAAGACTAACGGATGTGACCGCCCATGCTGAAATGCAAGCCATCACGTCAGCGGCAAACTTTCTGGGAGGAAAGTATCTGAATGATTGCACCTTGTTCGTTACCCTGGAGCCTTGTGTGATGTGTGCAGGCGCCATTGCCTGGTCGCGAGTGGGAAAACTGGTTTTTGGAGCCTTTGATTCAAAGAAGGGATATACCTTACTCAATCAGGACATCCTTCATCCAAAAACAGAAGTTATTCCCGGGATCATGAAAGAGGAGTGCGGGGAGATACTCACGAACTATTTCCGAAAAAAACGAGTTTGATCAGGCAGTGCTACCCTGACAAGAAGAGCCAGCTCCCGCAGTGCAACCAAAACAATGTTGATTCACAATGATCTTGCGTGAATTCAGCTTTTTGAGATCCCAATTTTTAATATGATCAGGAGCATTGGGCTCTAACTTCAGTTCAAGCATCTGATTGAAGTCGCAATCATATAGATTCCCCTGGTAATCTACTGATATCGTATTTCTGCACATTAGCCCGGCTGCTGCCGCTGGATTGAATGCCCCCACCAGTTCATGCATATAGTCTTCGTAATTTCCGCTAACGAGAAGGTAGTCAAGAAAGCGGCTAATTGGAAGGTTAGTGATATTGAAGAGGCTATTGAATTCGATGCCGAAATCACGGAATAGTCGCTGCTTAAATTCTTTTTGCATCGATTCCTGGTCTGGGGGCAAGAAAGCTCCACTTGGGTTGTAAACCAGATCGAGAATGAGACCACTTTCCTCTTTTCCATAACCCTGAGCATTGAGGAGCTGCAAAGCTTCAATCGACTGATCGAATACTCCTTCACCTCGCTGACTGTCAGTTCTTGATTTGCGATAGAATGGCAGCGAACTCACTACTCGCACTTTATTTCGTTTAAAGAACTCAGGCAGCTCCAGTGTTTTTTTATTCTGAACAATGAAGGTGAGATTTGAGCGCACGATGATCTCAATATTGAGCTGAGCAGCCTGTTCCACGAACCAGCGAAACTGTGGGTGCATTTCAGGTGCGCCTCCGGTAATATCAAGTGTTGGGATCTGGTCTTTTTTGAGGATGTCCAAACAAAGTTGAAGGTCTTCTTTCGACATCTTTTCCTTTCGATCTGGACCCGCATCAACATGGCAATGCTTGCAGGTTTGGTTACACATATAACCGATATTCACCTGAAAGATCTCCACCCCTGTAGGTTTGAAAGGCCAGAGTCCAGAGTCCTTAAGCTTATCCTGAAATCGGTCTAGCTTTCCCGATTGAAATAAGCCATTGTCGAGGATCTCAATTTGGCGTTCGCTTTCTGATAATTGACTCTTCCGTTTTTTGAGACTCTCGATCATGCTACATGCTCATTTTTTTGACCTTGTTCATCATCTGTACACCATGCACAAGCGAAGCTCCACCACGAATGGCTGTGGCAACATGAAGTGCTTCCATCATTTCTTCTTTATCAATACCGCGTTTTACACTTTCAGAACTGTAGGCATCAATACAATAGGGGCACTGGATGGTATGTGCAACGGCCAGGGCAATAAGTGCTTTTTCGCGCGCACTCAAAGCACCTTCTTCGAATACTTTTCCGTAATAATCGAAGAACTTTTCACCTAATTCTTCCTGCCACTCACTCACATCTCCAAATTTGGCCAGGTCGGCCGGATCATAATAAGTCTTGCTCATGTCGAATATTTGTCTGCTAAGATATCTGAATGTGCTGATTGAAATGTATGCAGGGTTACATTGTGGGAATTGGGAATCAGGATTCGGGAGTTAGGTGTTGGTTGCAGGCTACAATGACGACCCTAACTACCTGGTTACCCGATCACCCTATATCCCAACAAAAAAACCCTCCCCACGGATGTGAAGAGGGCTAGAGAGCTATATAAAGGAGAGAGAAAATCCTTTGCCAAAATCTAGTTACTCAGAACTGCGCTTCTTCTTCAGAACGCTTTTCGATTTTGAACACAGCAATGTTATAAGCTTCATGTTAGTCTGTAAACAACTCAATGTTAAGCTTGGGTTAGGATGGTCGAAGTGCCAGTATAGAATGAAAGCAGAGCATCCTATGACAAAAATACTTGAATGTATTTGGCGTTTCGTTGCTCATTCAGTTTCACGATCTATTGAGCGTTCAAAAGAAATGATAGTTGTGTTAATTTAATGTTGGGCTTCCCTAATAATAGGATAAAACCTAGTTTGAATGAAAGTAAGGTTGGCAATATATGTTCGTGAAAATTTTCAACAAACTAATATATCTACCTAATGAAATCTCTAAACTTTACTTTCACGTTTATCGCATTCATGTTGTTTTCGATGTGCAATGCTCAAGTCTCATATACCCTTCAAATTTTGCATGCTTCGGATCTTGAAGGTGGAGTTGAGGCCATCACCAGAGCCAAATACTTTGCGGCAATCGTAGATACGCTAGAAGACGAGTATCCAAACTCGATAACGCTATCCGCAGGGGACAACTACATTCCTGGTCCTTTTTTTAATGCTGCTGGCGATCGATCAACATTCAGAGACAATGGCACATTTAATAATGTCTATAACCGTCACTTTGGAGTTTCAAGTTACGATGGATTAAGAGAAGGTGGAGGACGAGCTGACATCACTATTATGAACCTTATCGGTTTTGATGCCTCCGCTGTGGGGAATCATGAGTTTGATGCTGGAGCTGATGCAATGGAGTCAATTATTGAAGAGGACTTCAGGTCTCCAAATGGACCTCAGTCTGACCGATGGACTGGTGCTCAATTTCCATATTTGAGCTCAAATCTCGATTTCACAAATTCTGGAGATCTAGGTAATCTCTTTGAGGGAACGGTTAAAGAGAATGTTGAATTCCTTACTGGCCCTGCTCAAACTACTGCTGGAAACTTCTCAGTGCCTAAGGTCGCTGCTGCCACCTACATTTCAGAGGGCGGTGAGAAAATTGGTGTTGTTGGTGCTACCACTCCACGAGTAGAGATCATTTCTTCTCCTGGAGAAGTAACGGTTAAAAACCCCGGAGCTGGTTCAAGCAGCATGACCGACCTTGCCACTCATATTCAGCCATGGATTGATTCGCTTACAGGCAATCATGGGGTGAATAAGGTAATTGTGGTTACACACCTTCAACAGATTCAACTTGAAGAGCAACTCGCTGGATTGCTAAATGGAGTTGATGTGATCATAGCGGGAGGATCAGATGCCATTCTTGCGAATTCTGGGAATAGATTAAATGCTGGAGATACACCTTATAAAGGATATCCAATTTTGACTGAAAATGCAGATGGGGATACTTGTGCTATCGTAAGTACCGATGGAGAATACAGTTATGTTGGCCGCTTGGTAATTGGATTTGATGCAAATGGAAAGGTCGTACCATCCAGTATCGACCCTGCAGAGAGTTATCCATATGTATCAGACTCTGCCATGGTAGACCAAGTTTGGGGTGGATTTAACAATGCTTTTCTCGATCCAAACTCTAAAGCTTCTTTGGTTGATACCATTACCTCCGCAGTAACGGGCGTGGTTACACTAAAAGATGGAAATATAGTGGGAAGCACGGATGTGTTTCTTCAAGGGGAGCGTTCTTCAGTTAGAACACAAGAGACCAATTTCGGGAACCTCTCAGCAGATGCAAATCTCTGGCAGGCGCAACAATTTGATGCAGATGTCAAAGTTTCAATCAAAAATGGTGGTGGAATCAGAGCTGCAATTGGGGAAGTAAGAGAAACTGCCCCAGGAGTATATGAATATCTTCCTCCTCAGGAGAATCCAATCTCTGGAAAAATGGAAGGTGAAATGAGTCAACTGGATATCGAAAACTCACTAAGGTTCAATAATGGACTTACTGTTATGGAAGTAACAGCAGCCGGCTTGAAGCAGATCATTGAACATGGTGTTTCTGCATGGGCGCCAGGGGCTACTCCAGGCCAATTTTGCCAAATAGGAGGGTGTAAAATTGCATTTGACCCTTCTCAAGCCACTCAAAGCAGAATAGTAAGTATGGTATTGGTTGATACTGCAGACAATGTCACTGATACTATTGTTAAAGACGGATCTGTGTTCGGAAATGCTAATCGCACAATCAAAATAGTGACATTGGATTTTCTATCAGGTGGTGGCGATGGTTATCCATACCCAAGTTTAGGGTCAAACTTTGTAGATCTGGATACAGTATCGTCTCTTGGGCAAGGCAGCTTCAACTTTGCCAACTCTGGGAGTGAGCAGGACGCCCTTGCTGAGTATATGAATACTTTTTATGCGACCACTCCTTACAATGAAGAAGATAGAGCAATTGAAGATGATGAAAGAATTCAAAATCTTGCATTCCGACCAAATGGTATCTTCAAAACTGAGGTAAGCTTCACTGATGCTAGCCTTAGTTTTGATGAATCGGATGGATCGGTAAATATTTCAGTGGACTACAACAATGAAAGTGGATCGGATGTGCGCATATACTTCGAAACACTTATGAATTTGAATACGGCCACTGCAGGAGACTATTCATTAAATACAAGCTTTGTTACTGCCACGGCGAATTCATCGGGAACAGCGAATGCTCAGATCGCGATAGTGGATGATGCAATCAATGAATCTGCCGAGATCGTATTTGTTTCGATCAAGGATACCAGCGTATACACAATAGGTGATAACCAGTATTGTGCTGTATTTATTCGAGACAATGACTATACGGGCCCAGTAAAGAATGGCGCATTGGACCTTCAATATATTTCCTCTTATGATGGACTATCAAGTGGTAGTACGGAAATAATTGACTACGATCCCAACACAAATTATTTGTACAGTACCAATTCTGCAGATAACAAACTTGAGATTTTAGACATATCCGATATTGCCAATATCTCAGTGGTTGCTTCAATTGACCTTAATACCTATGGAGGTGGCATCAATAGTGTATCAGTTCACAATGGAACGGCCGCTGTTTCAATGGAGGCAAACGTTAAACAGGATCCAGGCTCCATCGTTTTCTTCGATGAAGATGGAGACTATATCAGTGATGTTCAGGTAGGGGCCCTTCCAGATATGGTGACATTTACACCAAATGGACAAAAAGTAATAGCAGCCTGTGAAGGCGAACCTGATGATGACTACCTGGTAGATCCTGAAGGCTCAATCGCTATCATTGATGTTAGTGGAGGGATCACGAATTTGAATGCCTCGAATGTCACACTTCTTGACTTCAATTCATTTGATAGTCAAAAAGATCAATTAATTGCTGAAGGGGTTCGTATTTTCGGCCCAAATGCCACAGTTTCACAAGACCTGGAACCTGAATATGTTGCAGTAACAGAGGACAATCAAACGGCCTATGTTATGTGTCAGGAAGCAAATGCTGTAGTTATAGTTGATCTAAATACCGAAAGGATATCAGATATCGTTGGTCTCGGGTATAAGGATCATTCGCTTGAAGGAAATGGTTTGGATTCTGATCGCGATGCAGATGAAATTCAAATTGCAACTGCTCCTTTCAGAGGTTTTTATATGCCAGACGCTATTGCAACTTACGAAGTGAATAATGTAAATTACATAGTTTCCGCTAATGAGGGAGATTCCCGTGATTATGATGGTTACAGTGAGGAAGAGCGCTTAGATCCAGAAGACTATCCTCTTGACGAAGATGCTTTCCCACAGGCAGAAGCTATTTACAACGCCTACGGAGATATTAAGGTAACTACCGCCCAAGGAGATATTGATGGTGATGGTGATTTTGATCAAATTTACACTTATGGTGCAAGATCATTCTCAATATGGAATGGCGCTACCGGAACCAGGGTTTATGACAGTGGGGATGATTTGGAACAGATCCTGGCAAATCACCCAGAATATCATGTGTTCTTTAATATAACTGATGACGGATTTACAATTAAAAATCGAAGTGATGATAAAGGCCCAGAGCCAGAGGCAGTCACTTTAGGGGAGTCTTCAGGAAGAATCTACGCATTCGTTGGTCTGGAACGAGTAGGGGGAGTGGTTGTGTATGATATTACCAATCCAAACCGTGCAGAGTATGTTGATATAGATATACCTAGAGATACCACAGATGGCAGTGGAGATCAAGGTCCTGAAGGATTGGTATTCTTATCTCATACAGAAAGCCCAACAGGAAAGAACCTGCTAATTGCTTCAAATGAAGTTAGTTCTACCATCAGTTTTTGGGAAGTAGATGATCCGAATCTTCCAAATGCAACGGAAGAGTTATCAGGTAAAGCTGACTTCAGTATTTATCCAAATCCAGCAGCAAATTCAATGATGCTTGTACTTGGTGATACAGACGCAAAAGAATTGAGAGTTCTTGATGTGAATGGCAAAGTTGTATTAACAGAAGCCATTACTTCTACGGTTCAAAAGGTTGATATTTCATCTCTGAGCCCAGGAGTATACTCTGTGAACGTTAATTCATCTGAAGGAGTGCTAACATCTAAGTTGATCGTACAGTAAGCTATAAATACGTTTTTCTAGAACCCGCTTTGACTTTGGTCAGGCGGGTTTTTTTATAGCCCTAACTGTATATTGGAAGTTTCTATAGACACCGGTAACCCTTTTCGAAATCTCAGGACTCCTGGCTATCGAGTTTGTTAATCATGTTTTCCACTGTATACTAAAACAAAAACCCTCAGACTGTCGAACCCTCAGACTGTCGAACCCTCAGACTATCGAACCCTCAGACTGTCGAACCCTCAGACTGTCGAACCCTCAGACCGTCGAACCCTCAGACCGTCGAACCCTCAGACTATCGAACCCTCAGACCGTCGAACCCTCAGACTGTCGAACCCTCAGACCGTCGAACCCTCAGACCGTCGAACCCTCAGACTATCGAACCCTCAGACTGTCGAACCCTCAGACTGTCGAACCCTCAGACTATCGAACCCTCAGATTGTCCAACTACCCAATCCCCCAATTTCCTACCTTCACGCCATGCCTGAGATCTTATCCGGACATAAGGCCTTTTCCCTGCTTGAGGTGTGCAGGAGCATTGAGAAGACCATCAATAATCGTTACGGAACCTCATTTTGGGTGAAGGCAGAGATCAACAAACTGAATCACTATCCGCATAGCGGACATGCCTACCCTGAGCTGGTAGAGAAACGCGATGCTAAAGTCTTGGCGGAGATTCGTTCAGTGATATGGAAATCCAGATTTGAGGAGATCAATGAACGCTTTCAGAAATTATTGGGAGAGCCATTAAAAGACGGCATCGAAGTGCTTTTTGAAGCAAGAGTGGATTACAGTCCGAAATATGGCTTGAGCCTACATATCTTAGACATTGACCCGGCTTTCACCCTGGGTGAACTTCAGAAAGAAAAGCAGGAGTGTATTCGAAAACTCAAAGAGGAAGGTGTTTACGATCGAAATAGATCCCTGAAACTCGCTTTACTTCCCCAGCGGATCGCGGTGATCTCCGTGGAAACCAGTAAAGGTTATGCTGATTTTTTAAAGGTGATCGACCATAATACATTTGGCTACAAGTTCTTTCACATGCTTTTTCCAGCCTTGCTTCAAGGTGAAAAAGCAGGTCCTTCCATCATCAAACAACTGGAGCGTATCAAAAAAGTAAAAGATCATTTCGATCTCGTGTGCATCATACGCGGTGGAGGTGGAGATGTGGGCTTGTCCAGTTTTAATGATTACAAGATCTCAAAAGCTGTAGCAATTTTCCCGTTGCCGGTGCTAAGCGGGATTGGACACTCGACGAATGAAACAGTTACAGAAATGGTCTCATTCCGGTCTGCCATTACCCCTACAGAGCTTGGAGACTTCCTGCTGCAGTCTTTTCACAATTTCTCTGTCCCACTCCAGGATGCGCAAAAGCTACTTCGACACAAGGTGCCACAGATCATTTCAGAAGAGCATTATCGTTTCATGGAGCAGGTCAAAGGATTTCGGTACCAACTCGTGAACCGACTTCAATCTGCCAACTCCGGATTAAAGGATCTCGCAAAAGACTTGAGGTATCATGTGGGTGGGGAGCTTCGGGATCGTCAAACCCTCTTGCAAAACTTGCCTCAAGCAATACACAAATATTCGCGTGACTTGATTTCATTACGGAATCAAAGCCTCGTGGATGAAAGTAGCGGGATGGATCAGACGCTTCAACTCGCCTTGCAACGCAAAAAAGAAAGGCTTGATCACTTTGATAAGATATTGAAGATATCAGACCCGGTAAATACCTTGAAGCTGGGATACAGCATAACGCGTTTTGGAGAAAAGGCACTGACAAATGCTTCAGATATCAAAGAAGGAGAAGAGATCGAAACTATATTTGCCAAAGGCAGCCTGACCAGCGAGGTGAAAAAAACAAATCATGGCTAAAAAGATCAAGTACGAAGAAGCATTTGAAGAATTAAAACAGATCGTTGAGGAGATCGAAGACGGTGAAGTGAATGTAGATGAGCTGTCTGTTAAAGTCAAGCGGGCTGCGGAGTTGATCAAGATCTGCCGCGAAAAGCTGAGCCATACCGAAGAAGATGTTAACACTATATTGAGGGAACTTGAAGAAAAGGCTAATTAAAAATAGCCGTTTGCTGACCTAAGTTTGCTGTCCAGAAACATCGCTCTATGAATCTGGATCTGCTGATTGAGAACCTCACGAACCCTGCTCTACTTTTTTTCTTTTTAGGATTGATCGCGGTTCGATTAAAAAGCGATCTGGAAATCCCAGCGAACTCATCCAAATTCATTTCACTTTACCTGCTTTTTTCCATTGGATTCAAAGGCGGTCAGGAACTTGCTCATAGTCCATTCAGCATGGAGATCGTTTATGCTCTGCTGTTTGGAGTATTCATGGCCATGATCGTCCCGTTGTACTCCTTTTTCATTCTAAAAAGAAAGTTTGGCCCTTCAAATGCCGGGGCTATCGCAGCCGCTTATGGCTCGGTGAGCGCCGTGACCTTCGTTACCGCAGTTTCATTTCTCGACATGGAAAAACTGCACTACGATGGACATATGGTTGCAGTGATGGCACTTATGGAAGCTCCATCGATCATTGTGGGAATGCTGCTCATTGCCAGATTTCACAAGGAAAAATCGAAGTTGCCTTTTGGTACCATTCTCAAACACGCGATGACTAATGGAAGTGTGTTCCTCATCATCGGAAGTCTTGTGATCGGTTTCGTGGCAAGCGACGCTCAGGCAGAAGGGATCGCTCCTTTCACTACCGATATCTTTAAAGGATTTTTGGCCGTATTCCTGCTTGATATGGGAATCACCAGCGGAAAGAAATTGATGACTTTCCTCGAGAATGGTTGGACCGCCGTTTTCTTTGCCATTCTAATGCCCCTGTTCAATGGGAGCATGGTAGCTATATTCAGCGCAAATCTGACGGATAGCATAGGGAATCGTTTGCTCTTTTCGATCCTGGCGGCCTCTGCATCCTACATCGCTGTTCCAGCAGCCATGAAACTTGCCGCACCCAAGGCTAATCCAAGTTTGTACCTCCCCATGGCTCTTGCTGTTACCTTTCCCTTCAATATCACCATAGGAATGCCGGTTTACCTGATGATCATTGAGGTGTTTTAGAGGCTAGAGGTCAGGGGTCGGGGGTCGGAGGTCAGAGGTCAGAGGACAGAGGTCAGAGGACAGAGGACAGAGGTCAGAGGTCAGAGGTCAGAGGTCAGAGGTCGGAGGTCGGAGGTCGGAGGTCAGAGGACAGAGGTCAGAGATCAGAGGTGAGACTGTTCAGAAAAGTGTGTCATAAGGTTGAACGAAAAAAGTATACATTATGACAACAATGAAAAAGAAAGAGAAAGATGCGAATGCTCTGTTTTTAGATGCATTGAAGGCCCTTGAATCGGGCAAGCCCCTGGAGGGTGCAGAGGGTGCTTTAACGCCTTTGATCAAGAAATTAATCGAGGCAAGTCTAGAGGGCGAGATGGATGCCCACCTTGGAGATAACCGTCCTAACCGCAGAAATGGCAAAGGCAAAAAGACTGTTAAAACGAGTCAGGGCAAAGTAGAGATTGAGACTCCACGAGACCGCGACGGCAGCTATG
>CBFHWY010000043.1:0-21919 GCA_965659675.1 Salibacteraceae bacterium
TTGAGGGTTTTTCATCTTATATGTTTAGATACTTCATTTGATTCTAGAATTTTTTAAAATAAGAAATTTTGATTTATTGATTTAAATAAAAGTACATCCATGACCGAAGACGAAAATGAAGAAGTGGCTATGTAGATACCCCAATGTTTAGGACAGCTATTTGTCAAAGTTAAGTTTGTTTTAGGCAGCTTTTTCATATCGATGAATGGGTATTTGGTCATCCAGGGATTGATGCCGCCGTTCGTTGTTGTAATAATTAAAGTATTCCGCTACTTGAAGGTACAGATCCAAGCCATCTTTGGGCGGATTTAGATAGAGCTTTTCGTACTTTACATTTCTCCAAAGTCTTTCGATGAAGGCATTGTCTTTAGCTCTTCCACGCCCATCCATACTCAGTCTTATTCCTTGTTTAAGTGCAATTAGAAAAACTGATTCAGCTGCTGACATAAATCTTGCCAGTCATGCAAAGGGAAAGGTAATTGGCGAGACCTTTGTTTACTCTCTTTTTGCTACTGTAGCTACATTGGCCGTGTAGCCTGTTCCTTTTTCAGACAGTATAATAATAGGGATTTTGGTTAATTACTCATGTATTTGTATTTCTCTTTGAACTGGTTTGGACTCATTCCCATCAGTGATTTATGAGGGTGATATTGGTTGTAATCCTTCCTCCAGTTTTCTGATAGTTCTTGAACATCATCTAGTCTTTCAAAGATGTAGGCATCCAGAATGTCTTCTCTAAATTGTCTGTTGAATCTTTCAACATAGGCATTCTGCATCGGCTTTCCTGGCTGTATATACTTGATCTCAATCTGTTGTTCTTTACACCAGTGCTGGAAGTTGTGAGCAATGAACTCACTTCCGTTATCAACTCTAATTGTACTCGGCTTTCCATTGAACTCAATGAGTCTTTCCATTACATCGGTTACTTTGATGGAAGGAAAGCTAAAGGCAGATTCAACTGCCAGTGCTTCTCGATTAAAATCATCAATCACGTTTAACACTCTGAACTTTCTTCCATTTTCTAATACATCATGCATAAAGTCCATACTCCAGACAATGTTCTTTCTGATTGGTAAGGTTAAAGGTGCCTTCAAGCGAGAAGGAACTCTTTTTTTTCTTTTTCTTCTCAGCTGCAGACCCAGTTTTCTGTAAACTCGCAAGACTCTTTTGCGTCCATACGGATAACCTCTGGATCTCAGTCTGCCATAGTACTCATCTAAGCCTCTACTTGGCAACTGATCGGCTAACTCACCCAATAGAACTTCCAACTCCGTGTCGTCCTTTTTAGAAACATAGTACCACATGGATCGATGTAGACTAACTACTCGACAAGCCCTCTCAATGGAAGCCCCTCGTTGTTCCACCAGATACTCAGCTCCCTGTTTGCGCTGAGAAGGCTTTAAAACTTTTTTTCGATCACGTCCTTTAGAAGTTCATGATCCAGGCTTAGATCAGCATACATCCGCTTCAATCGCCTGTTCTCTTCCTCTAACTCTTTGAGCTTCTTTAACTGGGCCTTGTCCATCCCAGAATACTTCTTCTTCCAATTGTAAAAGGTGGCATCACTAATGCCTCGCTCACGGCAAATATCTTTCGCCTTTTTACCCGCTTCATACTCCTTCAATATCTGTATGATCTGGTTCTCTGTAAATCTAGTCTTCTTCATTTTCTACAGTTTAAAATTATTGCTTTTTACTAACTTTTAAACTGTCTGATTTTTAGGGAAGGCTACAGCCGTTTCAATTCTAATCAAGCTTCTACGAGATTTCATTTTAGCCTTAATTTGATAATTGGTTAAATTAGGCTTATTCAAATCGAAATCAATACGCCTATTTTCTGACTTTATTCCCTTTAGATGTATTACAACTCTTACAAAGGATTTGTGTATTCGACAAGTCCAAGGCTTTCTCTGGATATTTAGATCTTGGCAAAATATGATCTACTTCGAGGTCCGTTTTCGAACCACAATATCTACATGAAAGTTTGTTTGAATTCAATGATTTATTCTTTATTGACCTCCATTCACTTGAGTTGTAAAATTCGGGAGATAATATAAACTTAGTATACTCCTCACTTGTCAGGTTATTGATTTTATCTTGAATTCTTTCGGTTAGAATCTTGAAATCCTCTGTCGCTCTTATCACCTGCTCCCATGCGTTATCAATTTGAGATTCCAGGTTCTTCTCGCTCTCTGAAATTCCGTACGAAAAGTCCTCTCCTTCTATGAGTTCTTTAGCTTTTTCAGTGTAATAGTCATAGTGCTTATCGAATATCCAATTTACAATTTTACTATAAGGATATAAGATTAAGGGGGTGATAGTGGACGGTCCTAGAAGAAGAAAAAAAATATCTGGAAAAGGCAACGTCGCATTTTGATTGTTGTTTAGTAGGAAAAAGATAATTCCAAAGGATAGAGAAAAAAGGAAAAAGCTAATGTAACCTGACCTATGTTTTAAGAAGTACAGAACTCTGTTGTTGCTACTAATGCTATTTAATGTCAATTCCTTAATTTTTTTTTCTCTCCTATTTCTTGGTTTTAATTTATTCTCTGATTTTAAGTTTTCTAATTCTTTTTCCAATCCTTTTAGTAGGGTTTCATACTTATTTGGGCTGGCTAGATTTCTATGCAGTCGCAAGTCTGGTAAAATTCTTCTCATTATGAGTTTACCATATGTTGAATGTGGGCTAAATTTCGGGACTTCAAAGTTTCGCTCTAAATACTGATAATAGAATTCGCGATTAACTTTTTTTGAAGTTGGAATATATCTCTGGGCTTTTTTCGAGAATCTATATGGTGGGATTTTGCTGGGCATTGTTTAATAATAAGAAATCCTTTTCATAAACTCACTTTGTTAGAATGGTTTCCATTCTATGTGTTTAAACCATCATTTGAGAAATTTTACTTCCAAGCCAAGAACTAGAATTAAATCCTAAAAAGCTCAAAAACCATAAAAACCTTTTTTAGGTTATTAGAGTTTTTTCGGTTTTAGATGGGTTTGAAAATTGAACAGCAGAAGTCTATAACATCTGCTAATCAACGACAGAGTTGACGTTTTTGAAATACACTATACATGCATATTATGCCCCGCTACCGCGCGATTATGCGAAGCCATCGCAAGCTTTGTAAAACTAGGTAGAATTATTTAATACCGTTTTTCCTTCTGTCTGAAACGCTTCTCATGGAGTTTTGCATGGATGAGCAGAAACTACAAGTTTCATAACCCAAAAGGAACCTACTTTGTCAGCTTTGCTGTGGTAGATTGGATCGATGTATTTACTCGCTTAGAGTATAAGTTATTACTTGTTGAAAGCCTTAGATTTTGCTGTAAAGAGAAGGGTATGGAGTTAAATGCCTGGGTCATTATGTCCAATCATTTGCATCTCATTTTTAGTTCTGCTGGAAAGCGAAAACCACAAGATTTGCTTGGAGATTTTAAACGATACACAAGCAAAAGCTTGGTTGAGTCCATCAGATCTAATCCAAAAGAGAGCCGCAAAGAATGGTTGCTAGAAGCCTTCCGTAGAAAAGGACTTAGAACGAGCAATGTCCAAAGCTTTCAGTTCTGGAGACATGACAATCGTCCAATCGAGCTTTGGTCGTCAAAGGTCATGGAACAAAAACTAGATTACTTGCATATGAATCCAGTTAAAGCGGGAATAGTTGAAAAGCCGCATGAATATGTATTTAGTAGTGCAAGAAATTATGCAGGAATGCCAGCGATCTTGCCTGTAATCAAACTTTAAAAAAGTCTATAAAAAGCTAGCGCGCGAATCATTCGCGCGCTAGCATGTAGAAAAATAATTGGGTGTGGTACCCGCTGGAATCGAACCAGCTAGGTTCTTTTCTGATCTCTTATTACTTTCGCAGTTCCAAACCACCAAATGAAGATCTACCACCTTCTTGCATTTCAGCCTAAACTAGAAGCAACATCAGGTGATAAGATCAATGAGATCAATTTTCTAAAAGCACTTTCTCAATTTGCGGAGGTCTATTATAACAATCAGCGATTTATCCCAGAGCTAGCTGATTACGGACTAACAGCTACCGAAATAGAAGAACCGAGAGATGATTGTGACATTTACTATGTGCGCAACAATATTGAGGTCTTTAAGAAGATCAAAGGCAAGAAAATTTGGCTTAGCTATCCCTACGATGAAGATGGATTCAGAGAAGCCACTGCTGTTTCGGCATTTAATGAAGCATGGAAGAAGGGGCTGGAAGAATTTCAGGCTGATCCAAATATGTTCGACTTCTTCTGCGGCGCATTCCCGAAAGATATGATCCCGCCGAAAGCGGTGATCAATATCCGACAAGTATTGGCAGAGCACTTTGAGCCTAAACAGGGAACTGCTCTTCATTTTAGGTACCGAGCTTGTTTTGGATACGGATTTACTGTAGGATATTTTGGCCGTATTGTGGAAGAAACATTGCCGGTTGACTACCTCAGCGTACTGCCCGAACTCAAAAAAGAAATCCCAGAGCTGAATACGGTATTTGCAGGAAGCATTCGAATTCCCCTTGAAGAGAAGTCAATCATTAATGTGAAGTATATCCCTTTTGAAGAGATGCCTTATGCAACTTCAGCATGCGATATACTGCTTGGAAATGAGCAACCAGAGGCCAATTGGGCAGGTTCGGCGAAACCCCTGGAGGCAATGGCCTGTGGGGTTCCTTTTGTGATGTCTCGTCGTCCCGCCAGAGTCAATCAACTCGGTGAAGATTATCCATTGTTCTACGATACCAAAGAAGAATTAAAGGATTTGATCTTAAAGCTTTACAGAGAGAAGGAGTTTTACCAGCAAGTAAGTCAGGAGCTGATCAACAAGGCTCATGAATTCTACCCCAAACAAATGGGAAAATACCTCAAAGTTGAAATGGAAAAGTTTCTGGAACCTGCCTAATGTTAAGTCTTAAAGAAAGCATATCAGCCTTAAAAAAGGGTTCATTTCACTGGCGCCATATTTTCACCATGGCTCCTTTGGTTCAATTGGCTCAAGACTATGAAGCTGACAAGGAATTCAACAAAGCAGTTCAAATATGGGAAAGACTTTACAAGAACCGTTTTAGGAAACTGCAAGGGGGATTGAACCTGATTCGTTTGAGTCGTCAATCCCATTTTGATGGGGATGTGATTTCAATCATTGAGGTGTTAAAAAAAGAGTTTCCTGATCAAGTGAGTACCTGGCTTGAGTCGGCTAAGTATTATTATGATAATCAGGACTTTCAATCAGCCCTTGAAGACTTTGAGAAAACCGTCTTGATGAGGCCCGATATCAAGCCGGCTGTTAATCAGTATGCAAAATGTGTTGAGGAAACATCTCAACAAGAGCGTGCATACAAGGTAATTAAGCAAGCGATCTCCAAAGACCCTAGCTCAAGCCATTTATTTTACGTGTTTGTTCGCTTGGCCAAAAATGCTGATGATGAGGGTCTACAGAATTTTTTGGATGAACACTATTTGAATTTGGACAAAGAAGACTTGGAGCCTATTCTCACAGGTGTTGTTTCCCTGGAACGTTTTGTGCTTTCTCATCAAATGAAGATCATGAAGAAGGGAAAGTTCAATCCGATTGATATTGAACACAGAAAAGAGGTTTTGGAAGATCCTGTAAAAATGGGTCAAAGCTGGCACCAGAACAAGTTTGCTCAGAAGATTCATGAAGCCTCATTAGCGACAGAATCAAAAAAAACACAAAAGCAAAATCCCAAAAAGATCCTTCTGGTCACTGAGATCAATTGGAACTTTATGCGTCCAATAGCCGAAGCAATTGAAAATGATGAGGAATTTGAGCTGAGAACCCTTGAGCTCTCTAAAATTCAATTTCCTGAAGAACTGAGCCCCGATACTTTATTGGGTCGACATGTTCTCCTTAAAGAGGACGGAATCAGAATGGAGGGTGGATACTATTGGCAAGATCAAATAGACTGGGCCGATGAGATATTTGTTGAATGGACCAACAGAGCTGCCATTTGGATAAGCTGGTTTATCCCTCCTGAAAAGCGTTTGGTTCTTCGCATTCACAGTTATGAAGCATTCAGCGCCCATCCTTTCTTGATCAATTGGGGCAACGTTGATGCCTTTGTATCCGTGTCACCTCATATTTTATCTTTTGTGTCAGATCTCTGTGCTCTTGATAGATATGAAATCGAAAAGCAAGTAATTCCCAATCTTAACTACTCACAGACATCGGGTTATTCCAAAGAAACGGAAGTGGAGTGCAGCATTGGTATGATCGGGTATAACAACAAGAACAAGAATGCGATCATGGGTCTTGAGATTATTGATCAACTCAGGGCAAATGGAGTAGAGCTTCGTTTATACCTCATGGGGCATCCATTTGATGATGAGGAAGACGATCCAGTTGAAGTCGAATATAGGTCGAAGTTTGAGGCTTATGTAAAAGACAAGAAACTCGAATCACTGATTGAGTATATCCCTTTCAACCCAAATATTGACGAGGGAATCAAGTATTTTAATTTCATCCTTTCAACTAGTTTAAGAGAAGGAACACATGAGTCACTCATTCAGGCAATGTTGAGATCTACTGTTCCTGTAATCAGAAAGTGGCCAATCTTGTCGCAATATAAGTCTGCTGAGAATATTTATTCATCAGAATGGATCTTTAAGGATTCTTCAGAAATGGCAGGATTCATAAAGAATTTATTGGATCGGGGCTCACTCAATGAACTTCAGCTAAAGGCTAAAGAGGAGGCTGAATCCAACTACGGATATGAAAATGTTTGGCGGCAATATAGAGCTTTGTTGAAAGGCTAACTTGCGCTGGCAATGACTACTTTTGCAAATTCATGACGGAGAGAGCTTTAAGCGTAAGAATGTTCGTTTTTAATAATTGTGCAAACGATGCACGGGTGTTGAAAGAGGCAAAGACACTTGCAGAAGCTGGTCATGAGGTGGAGATCGTGGCATTTCTCGATAAGAAGACAGTTGCTTCGGAGGAAAAGAACGGTTTTAGGATCCGCCGACTTAAACTGAATCCCATTCACCTTCGGATCATCCGATTCTTTGGGAACCCCATACTTTATCTGACAGGCCGTCACAGAAGCCTATCCGGACAGAGCAAGGTCAAAACCGAGCGAAGTGGGATCTTTGGAAAACTGCAAGATGGAGTGGAGCGTTGGGACAAAAAAGTAGGAGCTAAAGTAAGTGCTAAATACAATGTGAGTTTACATCAAAACTCCATTACGCACCCAAATAGCCGAAATGAGGTTGCTCAACTGGCAAAACGCTCTCCCTCATTTTCACTTCAACTGCTGACTTTTGCTATCGGATATTTACCCTTGAAGGCGATCATCGTTACAAGAAATCTACTTGTTAAGGTCCTGACCATGCTAGTGCGCTTCTTTGTTCAAAAGCCGTTGCGCTGGATATTGCTGCCCTTTCACAAGTATTTCACCTACTATAATTTTTATAAGAACGCGCTGAATTACAGTAGAAAGAATCCCAGACAAGTTTATCACTGTCACGACCTGAATACGCTTAAGATTGGCATTGAGCTCAAGAAAGAACAAGGAGCAAAACTGGTGTATGATTCTCATGAATTGTATTTGCATAAAAACAGGGTGAAAAAACCCGGTAAGTTTAAGCTCAGATTGCTGAAAAAGATCGAAACAGAGGGGATGAGAATGGCTGATCGGGTGATCACAGTAGGGGCGTGCATAGCAGATTGGCTTGCAAATGAATATCAGACTCAAAAACCTGAAGTCATTCATAATGCTCCGGCATTCAGAAAGGAAGAATCGGTCAACCATAAGTTGAGCCTCAGGAAAGAGCTCAATATTGGCGATGATGAGTTTCTTCTGGTTTATTCAGGTGGGATCACCTTCAATCGCGGAATTGAGCATGTGATCGAAGCTGCAAGTCGGATAGAGGGCCTCCGTTTTGTGATGATGGGCTATGGCACAGAGTCCTATTTAAGGTCTCTCAACAAACTCATTCAAAAATTTAAGGCAGAATCAAAAATTCAGTTTTTTGGTCCTGTTCCTCATCAGGAGGTTTCAAGCTATCTGTCATCGGCCGATTGCGGGATTGCTCCTATCATGAACATCTGCTTGAGTTATTATTACTGTGCTCCAAATAAACTCTTTGAATTTGTGCAAGCGCGCTTGCCCATTCTTGCGAGCAATTTCCCGGAAATGGAAAAAGTGGTAAATGATTTTGATCTGGGAGCAACTTTTGATCCAGCAGATCCGGACAACATTGAAAAGGTCATCAGGGAAATGATGAACAATCCACAGCGGAGAAAAGAATTTCAAAGCCATACCCATTCGGCGGCAAAGGCGTATAATTGGAGGGTAGAAGAGGAGAAGCTAGTACAGATCTATCAAAAACTTGCATCCTGATCATGTCTATGTTCAGTAGGTCATATAAATCGATCCTGAAGTACCTGGTGCTTGGTGAAATCAAGGTCAAGTATAAAAACCGCTTTCTGGGTGCAGCCTGGGCAGTGATCGATCCATTAATGCTGATGTTGATCTATCTCTTTTTGATCAAATTCATCTTCCAGCGAGGAGGGCCTAATTATGCGATTGAACTCCTGGTAGGCCTGATTACTTATCGATGGTTCTCTACGAGTATTATGGCCTCATCCCGATCGCTTCTATCCAACGGAAAGCTTTTACAGACGGTCAAATTTCCCTACAGCGTTTTGCCATTGTCGAGGGTGCTGATCAACGGAGTAGACCTGCTTGTTGGCTTCGTGATCCTCTTCATATTCGTTTACATTTATGAGATACCGCCGAGCATTAATTGGCTCTGGATTCCTGTGCTGTTGTTTCTCGAATTCCAATTCATTATAGCTGCAAGTCTGATCGTTTCGATCATCGGAGTTTATTTCAGGGACCTTCTCAACATTCTGACCTTTGGTGTTCGAATCTTGCTTTATGCTTCGCCGATTCTATATGGAATTGAACAGGTGCCTGAAAGCATACAACCGACCTATCTTGCTCTGAGTCCGCTCTCTAGCTTGATGGTCTCATTTAAGAATGTGCTCATATTTGATAAAGCTCCAAGTATATATCTGGGTATTTTCATTGGGCTGAGTGCCTTGCTATGGATCATAGCGATTTATTTATTCAGAACCCGAAAGAATATTTCAAAAGATCTCTGATGAACGCGATAGAAGTAAAAGATCTGGGAATCAAGTTCAGGTTGAGCCGATTCAAGAACACCAGGGTGAAAGAGATCCTGGGTAAGGCGATGTCGCGTCAAAAACTCACCGCTCAAAAAGAACATTTTTGGGCGCTCCGAAACCTGAATTTTGAGTTAGAGCAAGGAGAAGTTCTTGGTGTGATAGGTTCCAACGGTTCTGGGAAATCCACCCTGCTTCGCACTATAGGTGGCATTTATGAACCCGATGAAGGAAGCATCAGGGTGGAAGGTTCGGCTTCAGCTTTGCTTTCCCTGGGAACTGGTTTTAAAGATGATCTGAGCGGGCTTGAAAATATATACCTCAACGCCATAATCCTTGGTTTTACTCAGGAAGAGATCGATGCCAATATTGATGATATTGTGACTTTTACTGAGCTTGGTCGCTTTATCAATGAGCCCGTTAAGAATTACTCATCGGGTATGAAGGCCAGACTCGGTTTTGGCATTGCCGTTCACCTTAGAAGAGAGGTGATGTTGGTTGATGAGATCTTAGGGGTGGGAGATTTTAAATTCAGAAAGAAGAGCCAGGAGAAGATTCAGGAACTGATCTCAGATGATCGCACCGTGGTGCTTGTTTCGCACAGTATGGACTCAATTGAGAGTTTCACTTCTAAATGTTTGTGGATCAATAAAGGTCAGCAAATGATGTTTGGTGAAACCAAAGAGGTGATCAAGGCCTATCTGGATTCCTAGATCATTAGTCTTCCAGGCATTTCTCAACAACATTCATAGTAATTCGATGAATATCTTCGTCCTCAGAAAGTGATCCTGTATATGAAATGCTTCCGGTAGAAAATATGATCGAACCATTTGGATCTTCTCTGATCAGCATATCGGCTCCTCCATCATCAGGGTTCGTTCCCTTGGCCAGTAAAATGAAGTCATCGGGGGTGCGGTCCGTTGCCTTGTCTGTTTCATGGCCAGATGCTCCGCCACCGTTTAATCCTTCCTCTCCAATGAGGTCGCCAGTATTTAGGTCAGTGCCTTCAAATACCCAATGCCCGTTTTGAAGCACTTCATAAGGATGATAGGTCCCATAGCCTGAGCTGGAATAATGTGAACCCACAATCAGAGCTGGAGAACGACCGAAGTCGCGCCATAATCCTCCTGTGCCTTCTTCATACTTATGTGAGTCGCCATCTTTCCGGCATTCGATCTGATTATTATCACTTAGAGTCACCTTCCAGTAAAGTCCGTTTCCACCTAGATACATCAGGTTGCCACCGGTCCCTAAATAATCACTCAGATTATCGAGCATCTCAGAGCTGTAGTATTCTGGATGAGCATGGAGGATCACCAACTTTCTTCCCTCTAATTGGTAGATTGAACCATGGAAGTCTGCATCACTCACCATGGCGTATTCAAGCTGATTCTCTTCCAACCATCGAAGTAGATGCATTTCAGCATTCACGAGGTGACCCTTGTTGCCTGTGGTCCTGTCCACCTTGTTGGGTCTGTGAAAACTGACGATCACTGCATGTCTGATATCTTCCCCCAGATCATTTAATTCATAACGATAAAAACTGGCTCCTCCCCAGGTGTTATAAGCTTGCCAGGTATTGGTGTTGGCGATGACCAGAATGTCTTTCTCTTTTATGTTCCGCGGCTCTTTTACCACAAATGTGATATAGTCCGTATTTCCATTTGAATTCTTGAGGATCAGGCTATATAGACCTGATCGCAGGTCTTCCGATAGTTTGAATCTGAAAGTGGTATCCCAATCACAACCATAGCTGTAGGAGTATTTAAAGAAGTCCTGTCTTTTGGCAGGTACAACTTCCTTAAATATTGATTCGAGCTCTTTACCGTTACGATAAAGATTCATTTCAATTAATGGGTCAGTAGCACTAGAGGCCATAATAAAAACACTATCGCCTGGAAAATAGGATATCTTATCGGAGTAGCCCTCTACAGGAGAATCATTGCGCACCTCTGGACCATATTCACCTTCTGCTGGAATAAGTTCGTTTTCCTGATTCTTATCCTTCCCGCAAGAGTTTAGAAGAATAGCAATGAAAATGAGGTATTTAAAGCGCATGGAACGAAAATACGAAAGAAAAATGAGCCTTATTCGGTAGGTATTCCATGAGTCAATCCGAGTCTTTCTTCTCCGAAAGCTCAAACCAGCGCTCTTCTTTGTCAGCGATCTTTTGGATGACTTCTCCCAATTCTTTTGAAAGCTCCTCCATCTTTTGAGCCTCGAGCTCTTCTTTTATGAATAGCTGCTCAATTTCCAATTTCCTTTTCTCAAGAGATTCAATGTCTTTCTCCAACAAACCATATTCGCGCTTCTCATTGTAGGAGAGTCGATTCTCATAGGATCTTTTGGGTTTTTCCTCTTTTGCCTGACTGGAAGCGTTTTCCTTATTCTTTTCGTTGCCCTGTGCTTTTTGCTTTTCTCTCCACAAGCTGTAGTTGCCTGGGAAATCACTGACGTCTCCCTCGCCCTCCATCACAAAAAGATGATCAACGAGCTTATCCATGAAATAGCGATCGTGACTCACGATGATGATACAACCGGGAAAATCATCGAGAAAGTTCTCAAGCACATTGATGGTAACGATGTCCAGGTCGTTTGTTGGCTCATCCAGGATGATGAAATTGGGATTCTTCATCAGGATCTTCAATAAATGAAGTCTGCGCTTTTCACCCCCACTTAACTTTTCAACTTGCTGGTAATGGCTTTTCTTATCGAAGAGAAACTTTTCAAGGAGCTGACTCGCGGTGATCTTGCGTCCTTTTTTCAGTGGGATGAATTCGGCCACTTCCTTTAAAACCTCTATGACCTTTTGACCGGGTTTGAATTGAAGCCCATCCTGCCGATAATGCGCCATATGCACCGTTTCACCCAAAACCACCTTCCCACCATCTGGATCTAACTCTTCTGTGAGTAATTTGACAAAAGTGGATTTTCCAATACCATTCGGACCTATGATGCCCACGCGCTCTCCTCGAATGAACTTGTAGTTGAATGATGCCAGGATCTTTTTATCCCCAAAGGATTTACTCAGACCATGTGCCTCAAGGATCTTAGAACCCAGTCGCTCCATATTGAACTCGATCTCCACTTTTTTGTCTTCAAGGCGTTTGCTTGCGCGCTCTTCAACATTGTAGAAGGCATCAATTCTAGCTTTGGATTTGGTGCCTCTCGCTTTGGGTTGATGTCGCATCCAATCTAGTTCCCTTCGATAGAGGTTTTTAGCCTTTTCTATCTCAGCTGCTTCGATCTCCTTGCGTTCCTCACGCATTTGTAGATACCTGGAATAATTACCAGGGTAGGTGTAGATCTGAAGATCATCGAGTTCAAAGATCTGGTTGCATATCCGTTCCAAAAAATAGCGATCGTGGGTGACCATGAACAAACTGATGTGTTCTTGCTTCAGATATTGTTCCAGCCATTCGATCATATTCAGATCGAGATGGTTGGTGGGTTCATCCAGAATGAGCAATTGAGGGTCTTTTAAAAGCGATTTTGCGAGAAAAAGACGTTTGAGCTGACCACCCGACAAGGTTTTTAGCTTCGCCTCAAAAAAATCGACCTTTAATTCTGTGAGAATGGCTTTCACCCGGGCTTCCGTATCCCAGGCCTGTTTCTCTTCCATTTGGTCGAGGAGCGACTGAAGATCTCCTTCACCAGTACTCAGGCAACGTTCGTAATCTGCTACGAGTCGAAGCAATGGGTCCTCTGTGTCAAACACAGCTTCCCAAACCGTATTTTCAGCCTGATAATTTGGGTTCTGACTTAAATAAACGACACGGATGTCTTTTCGGAAGACGATGCGTCCGCTGTCGGCCTCATCCAATCCGTTGAGAACATTCAGTAAGGTGGTCTTGCCTGTGCCATTTTTGGCGATCAGACCTACTTTTTCACCCTTGCTTATACCAAAAGAGAGACCTTTAAAGATCTCCCTTTCTCCAAAACGTTTTGAAATATCTTCTACCGATAGCAGGTTCATCCTGCAATGATAGACTTATCTATCGTTTGATCGCTTTCGATTATTGTCTTTGCAACTCATAAGTCTGACTTGTAGCACTCACCACAAACTTGATGTTGTTCTCATCCACAATGGTGAACTTGTCTCCCGACATATCGAGATCACCAGTGCTATTCGTTACAGTCACATCAAGATTGGTGGGTGGGTAAGCACTGATCGCCTGATTGGTGTATTTTCCAGCTCCTATGAACGGGGGGTTACACTGATCTGCTCCTTCTGAAAGTGTCCAGTTCAATTCGCGATCGAAAAGCAAGTGATCATCCTTACGACAGGTCGGTACTGCATTCCAGATATCTGAACCGCCAGAATTCCTAACCTTCACCAACTGCCATTTACTGGCTGATGAAATGAGGTATCGAATATCTCTATCTACCTCAAAGGTATTGAGCACTTCCTCACTACCCGTGAACTCATCGAGACCAGATGTGAAAACCATTTGACTATAGTTATTTGTAGTTCCCCAGTTAGATTGATAGTCGTCGGTGGTAACTTCAACAAAATAAGTACCGTCAACAACCAGTTCTTCAAATTCTGCCTTGCCTGTTGCATCAGTTGTTCCAGTTGCTATAGTACAGCCGCTTCCGCTGGGATCCTCCCAGCAAGCTTCGTCTTTGAATATTGTAATGTTTGCTCCTGAAACCGTCGCTCCACTGGCATCTTTCACTTCGAGAAAAACAGATCCTGTCACGCTGAATTCCATAGTTTCAGAATCATTTTTGTCTTCATTGTTCTTACCCTCTGCGTAAGCCGTTACATAGGCTTCATCTGTGAGGTGATTAAAGGTATGACTAATGCTTTCTCCAGTATACTCAGTGGTCTCTACACCATCATATACCTCCCAGCGCAGCTCTTTGTATGTACCACAAAAGGTAAATGTTGCTTCGTCTTTGATCTTGATCTCTGCAGGTCCGTCAATACAAGCTTCATTCTTTGTGCAAGAAGACAAACTGCCGATCAGAAGTGTTGAAGTGATGATCACTCCGAAATTAAGGGTTCTAAATAAGTTCATGTTGAATAGCTGTTTAGTGATGGCGCAAGATACTAAGTTCAAATCACTTTAAAAAGAAATAGCTTGTATTCACAAAGCCTCATACATTTGCTGCCTCAATGAAAAGGATTATTCTTTGTGCCTTAGTACTACTTGGATCGAAGGCCTGGGCTCAGGAAGCAGATACCTTGATCGATATTCCATTTTTCACTGTGCAGGGGATCAGAGAAACAGATTCTGTTTTCTATTCAAACAAGCAAGCCTACTATCTTTCAGCAAAGGAATTGAACAACGCTCCTGTTCAAAGCATACAGGGTGCCCTGGAATATGCCAATGCATTGGATGTCCGCACGAGAGGCCCCATTGGAGCACAAACGGATCTGTCTATTCGAGGTGGAAGTTTTGATCAAAGCCTTGTGCTTATCGATGGAGTCAAAATGAGCGACCCGCAAACCGGACATCATCTGATGAATTTACCCATAAGTCTTGATCAGATTGAACGTGTTGAGCAAATAAATAACGGGGGCAGCAGATGGTTTGGACCTTACGCCTTTAGTGGTGCAGTTAACCTTGTAACCAAAAGAGCGCGAGAGAATAAGATTCGATTTGGCCTGGGGCTGGGAGATTTTGGATTTAATGAATTAAGCCTGGGAGGGAGTTTCGTAACAGATAAGTCCAGTACAACATTGAATGTGGAAAGAAGAACTTCGGATGGTTACATTCAAAATACTGATCTGGAGATGATGAATTACTCACTGATATCTCATATCGATATCTCTTCACTCAGTATTCAATTGAATGCTGGACAAAGTGATCGCGAGTTTGGAGCCCAGAACTTTTATTCTTCACTGTTTCCTGATCAATACGAAGAGACCCGTGCGCGATATGCTGCTCTGCAAACAAGTGTGAATACAGGTCGGCTTAAAGTGACTCCAAGACTATACATCCGTCAACACTTTGATGAATTCCAGTTGTTTAGAGAGTCTGAAGACTTCTATGAGCAGAGAGGAGGTTTTCTTGTCAAGGGGAGCGACACGGTACCCTCCTGGTATGGTGGTCCAAATTACCATCAGAGCATTGTGGGAGGAGCGGAGTTAAATCTTAGGTACAAATGGCTCTTTGGAATAAGTTATATCGGGGTAGAACACCGAGATGAGCAGATATATTCTAATAATTTGGGGGAATTGTCTAAACTAAGAGAAGGGCCAGGGACTGCGCAATATGATCGCTATGCTAGCAGAACGAATCAAAGTTTGTTCTTTGAACACAATGCGAGGGCAGGGAAGCTTGGGATGTCTTTTGGCATGCTCGCAAACAACAACTCAGATTTCGGGCAGGGTGTTTTTCCGGGCATTGATCTGGAATACCGATTTATCAAACGATTGAATCTCTTTGCCGGCTTCAACAAAAATACCCGTTTTCCCACCTACACTGATCTATATTACAACCTGGGGGGTGCCATGGGAAGCATCGACCTGGAAGCTGAAGAGTCAACCAACTTTCAGGTTGGACTAAAATGGAGTTCAGAGCTGATAGAATTCAGTGCGCTCGGTTTTTATCGCCAAACAGATAATCTCATTGATTGGGTGCGGTTTAATGGAAGCACCATAACTGAGGCTGCAAACCTAACGGCGGTAAACTTTTTAGGGACAGAATTGAATGGATTCCTGAATCTAAACAAGCTATATCCAGGGCAATTTTTTGAAGGGATCGATCTGCGCTACAGCTGGATCGATGCCGATAGAACAAGCGAGGGCTTTGAGTCAAATTATGTGCTCGACTATTTGAAACACAAACTATTTGTGGGTATCGACCACAGCCTCACCAATTCATTGAAAATGCGATGGGCTCTGCGTTGGGAGGATCGACAAGGGGGGTACTTTGATGCGACTTTGGGGGAAGAAGTAGAATTTCAGCCATATGCACTTGTTGATCTGCGACTTTATCAACGGACCAAAAGCTTCAGTTGGTACTTCGAAGTGGCCAACATATTTGACCGCCAATATGTGGATGTTGCTTCTGTCATTCAGCCGGGAAGGTGGCTGCGTTTAGGTCTTCAATATGAATTGAGTCTCTGAGTTTGAATTGGTTGTATCTTCGGTGTAAATTTGAACCGATGAGTATCAATTCCAATCATATATTTTTTTTTCTCATGCTTATCGCCATGAGTCTGAGCATTAATTTTGAATCAAGAGCAAGTACCGCTTTCTATGCGGGAAGCTACAGCAGAGATCTTATTTGGACCACCGATTCAGCGGATACGGTAGTTGTGAACCATAATACGGTAGTTCAGGGGCAGAATAGCATCCTTATTGAAGAAGGGGTGGTAGTGCTTGTGCGCGGTAGGCTGACCTGTTCGCGTTTTAAGGCTAAAGGCTCATCTGCGAGGCCAATAAGGATCCTTCGCGCTCCGAATGCAAGTTTTTCATCAAGCGTCTTTGAAGTCAACCAGCGACAAGGCAGAGATACGGCTTCATTCAGGTATGTCAGGTTTGATACCATCCAATTGAATTTAAGATCTGATATCAGCTACTTCAATAACTGCGAGTTTTTTGGAAGGGAGACCAGACTTAATGCCTTTGATGATATTGAACTAGATTCTTGTTTTTTTACTGGATCGGAAAGCAGTTATGTGATCTCTGCCAGTGGAGACCTGCAATTGACCAATTCTGAATTTATTGGAAATGGACTTTCAAGCACGACATTATATAATGTCTTGAGAGTGAATGGCAGTGGAATTATAGAGAATAATCAGTTCTTAAATAATACCTCCTGCGTGATCTTTGTGTCTAGCTTAGGGGAGGTCGATATCCGAAATAACACATTCAAAGGAAACCATTCGGTTCGACCTTCAGTATATCTGGCATCGCCAGCAAGCGGAGTTTCATTGATGAGCTTTGTGAGTAATGTAGTGGATTCAAATATTGCTAGAGATGCTGGAGCCATGTTCATCCAGGAGCAGGTAAGGGGAGAGTTCAGTCACAACACTTTTTCGAGGAATACCTCTAAACGCAGGGGAGGGGCTATTTACACCACTGAACCCATTGAAAATTTTCATGCAAATACCATCATTAACAATGTCTCATATAGAGAAGGCGGTGGAATATGTATGGATGGAAATGGAGGGATCATGATGATCAAATCCTGTTTGATCGCCAATAATACAGCCTCGTCAGGAGGAGGGATCTATCACAATAGTCTGGATGTTGTGGTAGTTAATTCTACCATCGTCAACAATAGCGATACCTTGACTGCAGGTGGCGTAAGAACAAGAGGGGTATTGACCAGTGGTCTGGACATTTACAATTCAATCGTATATGGAAACACTTCCATAAACGGACAGGATCAGATCGATCAAATTGCTCCACCATTTAATGTGGTTAGCTCGAATGTAGCTGGTGGATATACAGGTCCAAATAACTTTGATGCAAACCCTTTGTTTGTCAACCCAACGGGTTCCGCTGGTTCTTTGGTAGATGCAAGGAGTGCTGATTGGACTTTGGATGACTGTAACTCTCCGTGCATCAATACGGGTGATAAGGATACGCTGGTCCAACTCGCGGTCGGTATCTATGATTTTACTTCTGATTTTGACCTGAATGGAGATTTCCGCATCACTCGGGGGCAGATTGATGTTGGGGCTTTTGAGGCGGACGGAAATAATGAGTTCGGAGGCTATATCAGTAATCCGATATGTTCAAGTGACAGTCTTTTTTCTGCCAAAGCAGCATTTAGCACGAATGGAACACCCTCTTCGATTTCATGGCAGATAGACACTGGAAATGGTGTATGGACCACCATTATTCCGATCATCACACCTGGTATCAGCATTAATTTTGATACGCTGATTGCCACCAACCTTCCCAGAGATTTCGGAAATGCAAATTACCGGACGATCAGTAACTATTCATGTTTTTCAGATACAAGTGAAGTCTGGTCGCCAGGGGTCACGCCAGTGACTTTTTCTTCCGAGAATATTGAAATATGTGGCAATGACTCCGTTTTCCTTCAGGGCGCTTGGAGAAGACAAAGCGGAGTGTTTTACGATACATTGGTGAATGCCGGAGGATGTGATTCAATACATACAAGCAACCTCACGGTATACCCAAGCTATGAGATAGACATCTTTGATACGATCTGTGAGGGAGGTTCTTACAATTGGAACGGCAACATATATACCACCCCTGGTGATTTCTTTGCGAGCTTCACAACGTCAAGTCCACTTTCATGCGATAGCAATGTAAGCTTACATCTGGCAAAATTTCCGGTGCTTTTCAGTGCTACGGTCGACACTATTGATGGCTGTCTTGGAGATACAGTTTCATTGGATCTGAGTGATCCGAATCTGATCAGCTATCGCTGGACTTTGGATGGAAGTAGTTTTGATACAGGAGCCGTTTTTTCCTGGGTTCCAACAAATTTCTGGGAGCGGGCATTCGTGACCGTTACTGATGTAAATGGATGTGAAACAAGTGCTACACGAGACTTTTTAGAGATCCAACTTGATCCTTATGCACCGCAGGCAGACTTTTCGAGATCTCCATTTGTGGACTTCTCATTTGCCGTAGGTCCACCAGCGAATGCATCAGGTTACTACTGGAGTTTTGGAGATGGGGATACCTCAAGGAGCGCCAGCGTGATACATGAGTATACCAGCAATGGGAATTATGAATACTGTTTGGTGATAGAATATACCTGCGGATTGGATTCGGCTTGTAATTCCATCGATATCAATAATGTAGGAGAAGCAGAGCTTCAAGATCAGGAGGGAATACTCTTGTTTCCTAACCCAGTGAAAGATGAACTGCATATCGAAGTGAAAGGTGATGAGCAGATCAAGATGATCCGGTTATATGATGCAAAAGGAGTGCTGGTTCATACAGCAGCGAATAAGTCAACAATAAATATGGAAAGCCTTGGAGTTGGGGTCTACTTCATTGAAATACAAACGCAACATAAGCTAAAGCGATTTCATGTCTTGAAGGACTAAGTTCATTGGGGCTTAGCTTAAAAGAAATCAATTTGATAGGGCTGGTAGTTTCTGTGAGACATATTCATGTCGACCATAGTGGCAATAAATATGCGTTCGATCCACTATCTCCAGTAGATGTGTAATTTTGACACATGTCGGATAAGCTCCTCATTGTAGATCCCGATAAACAAAGATTTGCGGCCCTTGAGCATATGCTCGAAAGAAATGGCTACGGACTTTTGCATGAAAGTTCTGTAAGAGCGGCTATGAAGGCGATCAAAGAACACACTCCTTCGGCACTGCTGGTCAATTTCGATCTCGGGAATCTCAATGCAGTTGATCTGTTACGTAAGATCAGGAAAGTTGAACTCGAGATACCAAGCATCGTATTGGCTCAATCGGACTCTACTAGAAAGGCGGTAAGAAGTATCAAGTTTGGAGCAAAAGACTACCTGACCTACCCATTCCAACCTGAAGAACTGCTTGAGGCGATCAAATCTATTTCAATAAAGGAGGACGCAGATCGGAAGGCGACAGCGTCAGGCAAAAACAAGGAGGTCGTAGGTAATAGTCCGGCCGCCAAGCTTATTCAAAATCATATCCAGTTAGTTGCCCCGACAGAGATGAGTGTGATCATACAAGGTGATACAGGTACGGGTAAGGAATTTGTAGCACGCGAGATCGTAAGAAAAAGTAGAAGAAGTCGACGAGCTTTTGTTGCACTAGACTGCGGAGCGATACCTAAAGAATTGGCGGGCTCGGAATTGTTTGGGCACAAAAAAGGCTCTTTTACGGGAGCGCTTTCCGACAAAAAGGGAAGTTTTGAATTGGCAAACCGGGGAACGCTATTTTTAGACGAGATCGGTAACCTGAGTTATCAGAATCAGATCAGGTTGTTGAGAGTGCTTCAGGAGGGGCAGATCAAGCCTATAGGAAGTAATGATCTTGTGAAAGTTGATGTAAGGGTGCTTGCGGCGACCAATGATGATCTGTGGGAAATGGTGGAAGAAGGCAAATTCAGAGAAGACCTTTATCACCGACTCAATGAGTTTAAGATAGAATTACCTCTATTAAAGGATAGAGGGGAGGATATCAAAGTCTTTGCACAACACTTCCTCGCTGATGCCAATGATGCTCTGAATAAATCGATATCGGGTTTTACGAAGAAGAGTTTAGCGCTGATTCAGTCTTATGATTGGCCAGGTAATCTGCGTGAAATGATGAACGTCATTAAACGCGCTTGCCTATTGTGTCAGGGCAAAAGAATAGATGCGCAGCACCTGAGACTTGGAATGTCTGAGCATTCCAATGGAAACACTGACTCACTGAACCTTAAAGAGGCGGTCCGACGTACAGAGATAGAGTTGATCGATAAAGCGCTTGATGCCTCCCGAGGGAATAAATCCGAAGCTGCCAGGCTTCTTGGGATCGATCGAAAGTCTCTCTACAACAAGCTGGATGAATACAATATGTAGATAAATTACACACTAAACGTGTAAAAAATCTACATCAATGATCATCCTTCCATCTTCTGAAAATAATCATAAACTACTGTAAATCATTGTACTTAGACTGAATTACTAGCTTCTTTGATATTTGGGGGCATGATGTTTCCACTATACAGAGCGTTATGAAAAACATTAAAATTTACTTCTCATGCACCGCATTACTTCTCTCCATAGGGGCTTGTTCTGGAACCAGGTTTCCAGCTTCTAATGAAGAGAAAGCGGAATACCTGCATGAGCAACGACACAATGTGGACGAGCCCACCTTTAACGATGAGACCTTCGACCGGAAGTCTGGAAAGGGTGGAGGACACGAACCTATTCCGGTTAAGAAACGCAGATAATCAAACTAAGAACTTTAAAATTATGAGTATGAAGACGATAGAACTAGAAAAATTAGACGTAAATATTAAAGATAAAAAGAGAGTAGTGCCTAATCTGGGCATCAAAGAGAATGATCGTCACGAGATTTCTGAATCTCTTAAAAAAGTACTGGCCGACAGTTATTGTTTGATGATGATGAGTCAGAATTATCACTGGAATGTAAGAGGAATGCTCTTTAAGAACATTCACGAGATGACAGAAGAGCAATACACAAACCTATTTGAGGCCATTGATGACATTGCGGAAAGAGTAAGAGCCTTAGGGTTTACAGCACCAGGCACACTCAAAGATTTCAATGATAATACAGATGTCAATCTACCAAATGCTGAACTCTCAGACCAGGAAATGCTCGTAGATCTAATAGATGGACACGAGACACTGGTCAGAGGAATCAGAAAAGCCATTAAAGTAGCAGATCAACATGATGATGAAGTTACTGTGGATATGCTGACTGCCAGAATGAATTGGCATGAGAAAAATGCATGGATGATGAGATCATTCCTGGAGAAGTAAGAAGCATCTAAAACGAATTATTAATCAGAAAAAAACACAATAGAATTATGGAAGATCAAAGACCGAAACCAAAAAAAGATCCTAGAAAGATCAGATTTTACTTAAAACGACTGACTTATGTATTGGTAATAGCGCTGGTAGCAACAGCAGTGGTACTGTTAGTCAGTAGATTTAATAACCAGAGTCCTGAAACCACCGTTGAGAAAGCTCAAACAGAGGTGAAACAAGAAACCAAAGAAGTGATCTCAGAATTACCCCAGGGCCTTAAAAACATGGATATGGAATATCAACAAATAGAAGATGAATTAAAAGAAATGGAAACTGAAATTGAGCACGTCTTGAAAGACGCGAAAAGCGAAGCGAAAGTCAGGCTGGAAGAAGGCAAGGCAGAA
>CBFHWY010000044.1:0-21772 GCA_965659675.1 Salibacteraceae bacterium
ATGCTTCTACTGCGGAAAAGAATGCCGTAGCTATAACGATCTTTCATACTCACGAAAGAAGGTGCGATCACGTCAGCCTCTGCGAATACATTCACTTTTTCACGTGAGATGTTGTCGCGAATTCTCGATCGCAGATCTGCATCACGCCAATGAAGGTAATTGTTGTGAACTTGTCCGGCAGCCCCAACTAACCTGATCTCGCGATAGGTATATGAATTCACAGCCAGGGCTGGGTTGACCATTGCCGCACTAACGGGACTGTAATCTCCATGAAAGAGTCCAGCATGTTGAGCATGAAGTAGTTCCTGTTGGGAGATCAGTCCCAGGAACAGAATCAAGCATATGTTGAAGACTTTTTTCAAAATGCGCTGCAAAAGTACCCCTTATACAAAGCACAAAATTTGATCTTTGGGAGATCACTTATATTTCGGACAAAGTGCAGGAAAAAAAGATCGTAGAATACATGTTTGATCATGATCCATTCAGTCAATGGTTAGACATAAACCGAATTGAGATCGGAAAAGGAAAGGTGATCCTGGAAATGAGCGTAAGGGAGGAGATGTGTAATGGTTTTGGTATTGCCCATGGTGGGATCGCATATTCTCTTGCTGATTCAGCGCTGGCTTTTGCGGCAAATACGCATGGCAAGCAGGCTTTTTCTATCGAAACATCGATTCAACACTTTAATCCCATAAAGTTGGGCGAACTGATCAGAGCAGAAACACGGGAGTTGGTGCTCAAGGAAGATACCGCCGTTTATGAGGTCAGCATCACATGCGCTGAGGAAAAGCGTGCCCTGTTCAACGGAACTGTTTATAGAGGAAAAGCAAGGGAACTATGAAGTACCTGAGCATGTGCTTACTCATCATCCTGTGTTCTTGTGGAAATGAGCAGCCACAAGACAAAACAGCTCCGCCGCCTCCAAAAGAAGAGCTGATTCAGCGACACAAGAACCGCATACAAACCGAAGAAGATCGCATTGATGCTTACGTTCGGCGAAGGGATTGGGAAATGAAGGAGAGTGGAACCGGACTTCGTTATCTAATCCTGGAGCAGGGGAGTGGTCCCAATGCTGAGACTGGCATGACAGCTGTGGTAAAATACAGGATCTCACTGCTCAATGGACGTGAGTGTTATGCTTCAAAAGAAGGCGAATCAGAATCCTTCGTAATTGGCGAAGATGCCGTTGAAAGTGGTTTACATGAGGGAATTCAATATCTGAACAAGGGAGCCAGTGCAATACTGATCACCCCTCCTCATTTGGCGCATGGACTCATTGGTGACCGTGAGAAGATTCCTGCCAACGCTACTTTGGTATTTGAGATCACACTAATCGACCTTAAATGAAAGGACTCAAATTACTGGCTATATTGATCCTTATCGCAGCGGCATGCGAGCGCAGTCCCTACGAGAACTATGCGATCACCGAAAGTGGGATGAGTTATCGTTTGCACAAGATCGGAGATGATTCGGGTGAACTTCCTCAACCCGGTGATTTTGTGCTCCCGAGTTTGATCGTGAGCGATACGGCAGATTCTATTATCTACACCAACCTGATGAGTACAGGGAACCCACTGGTGCATCAGGTGAGTAAATTGCGAAACGGAGGATTGAACGAGGCCTTTTCCATGCTTTACGAGGGGGATTCTGCAAGCTTTATTATGGAAGGTAAAGGCATCAATCTGGATAAACTTTGTGATATACCCGGGCTGAATGGGCAAATCAACCCTGTAAAGATCAGCGTAAAGATGAATGAGATCCTCACTCCTCAAGAAGTAGATTCACTCAAGCGTATGCAGGAATGGCTGAAAGATGAGGAGATGAACGAACAGATCCGTTTAAATAACTTTCTCAAAGAGAATAAGATAGATCAGAGCCAATTCATAAATGGGATCTATTTTATCTCACAAAAAGAAGGTTCTGGCAGACAAGCAAGTGGGGGCAGTCATATTCGTGTACACTACCGTGCCTACTTCATAGATGGAACTCTTTTCGATAATACCTATGAGTATTCGAATGCCCTGGAGGTCGATCTTGGAAAGCCTGACCAGCTACTCGAGGGTTTCGAGATCGGTATCAGAATGATGAAGGAAGGAGGGAAAGCCACTTTTGTCATTCCCTCCCAATTGGCATTTGGAGAGCAAGGCTCGAGTACAGGGATCGTTCAACCGTATTCAAGCCTGATCTATGAAGTAGAACTGATCGACGTTCAGATCTAGATCATTCTACCACTTGAGTTTTCAGATCTGAGCGGCTAAATTCACCGATCACCTTTTTGATCTTTGTCATGTATTCGTCTGAATTGGGCTTCTTCTCAGCAGACATCTCTTTGCCTAATGCAAACAGTACTTCGTGTAGTTTTTGATCATTCACTTTAGACCTTAGTGCGATCTGATCCACTGAAGCAATGTGTGACTCCCATGCTTGTCTTACCAAAGACCAGTACTCCTTGTTCTCTTCCCACCAGTCGATCGCAGGCTGACAAGGCGATTTTTCGATCTTGCGGTATTTGTTATAGCCTTTTTCCTCTACGAGCAGCTCATCACCACTTTCACTGCGGATGATCTTTTGATTATCCTGCTCGTGTACCCAGCCATAATCCGTCAATTCATGCGTATTGGTTCGCAGCATGACATTGTAATCATCTCTTTTTGAAAACTCTCTTCGTGGTAGGGGTGCGTCGGTGGTAGATTGCCAGTAAGACCGACCATCTTTGTGGATCCAGCTCGCTGTGCCTGAGTAACGCGGACTATCATCAACTTGATAAACAAACTTAGACCATTGTCCCTCCGTATCCTTCAGGTTTTCTTTTTTCCAGGTTTTGTCTTGCTGAAATGACAGCAGTTCATCATTCTCATAAGCCCAATCCTGGCGCCAGTGTTTGATCACAATGCTATCTCGAACCACAAGAATGTGTTGCAACACAAGGGTATTCTCTGTTTCTTCTTCAACGAAGATCCATTCAGCATCTGCCTTGGCATGGTAGGCTTCGTGCAAAACATAGTTAGTGTCGGCAGGAAAGGTTTCTGCATAATCGAAACTAACGGTATAACATCCACACATTGCTTTGATTGCTGCCTTGTCTTTATTTATTTGTGAAAAAGATAAATGGCTGATAATTTACAGGTAAATAGTAAGTGCAAGTGATTTCATTGTTCTTATTTAGAATGGGTCTAAATAAAGAATTATTCGAGTTCAAAAATGCCCGAAAAAGTAGTTTTTACGAAAATTTAAAAAGTGCTTAAAGCTTTCTTGTCAATGCGGAAATAAGGGCTAGAGATCAAACAAAACGCTTGTCGATGAATTTCGAATGCAATAACCTGGCAACAGCCATATAGTTGGGTTTTAACATGATGCTATCACCAGATTTAAAACGCTGCTTTCCTTCCTTTGTTTTGTTGTTTCCTACATCAACCACTGTCATATCTGAGGATATTCCCACAAAGGAAATGCCTTTGTCATAGGCTTCCAGATCTTCCTGAGCAACATCCAGCAGACCAAAATCCATGATCGCCTTGTAGGAGCGTTCGCCTATATCTGATTCATCGTACTCAGCTGCGTGACCAACATTTGCATCATTGATGATTCCCTCTGGGACAATCTTCTTCTCTTCCAACTCGATCACGTTGGCTTTGAACTCGAAGGTATCCGTATAAAGGTCAAGGAACTGTTCGTTGTCCAAAGGACTCACTCCAAAAAATGCGGCTTCACCCACTCTGAAGTGATTGATATCTTTTGGTACAGTTCCTTTATCAACCAGAGGTAGTGTGATGGAGGTGCCTCCAGAGATCATTTTCATTTCATTTTGAAAGCGTGCCTGGATCAGCTCTTTGTAGAGCGAAAGTTGGAGGAGTTTGTCATAAGTTGGCTCCACGCCATACATGCAGCCCAGATTAGAACCAATGCCAATGACCTCAATATTTTTAAGATCAAATACTTTTTGGTAAAAGGCGATAAGATCTTCTCGCTGAACACCTTCCCTCAATTCACCCAATTCTACCATGACGATCACCTGATGGACCTTGCCCGCTTTTTTGGCTGCCTCGTCGAGTGCTTTTATGGTAGAAAATGAGGAGTTCAAAGAGATATCCGCGTAAGCGACTACCTCGTCAGCATACACAGCAGCTGGAGGCTTGATATAGATGGTTCTCATATCTGGGTTCACCTCCTTGAGGTTCTTTAGGCTGGTCAGCCTCGAATCGCCTACAGAATTGATCTTCTCGATGACGTCATCAGTAAGCACATGACGCAGGAAGTCTTTGTCTCCAGAAAAGACTTTGGTGATCAAACTCCAATGGATATCATGATCATTGAAGAATTGACTCAACTTTTTGATATTAGACTTTATCTTTTCGGTATGAATTATTAACTCAGCCATTTTTATTGCGAATGAAGTATTGAAGGATTATAAAACAGATCAGGGAAACTAAGATCCCAAAGAAATTCACATCCAGACCAAAAGGCAATGAAGCCTGGGTCAGAATGAGGCTTAAGGTGGTACCTCCACCTCCCAACATTGCCACAACTGCGGCAGTAGGTGATGGCTTCTTAACAAATAAACTTGCCAATACAGGTACCAATTGACCAGAAACCATGAATGCGTATGAATATAGCATCAGATCGAGCACATTGTTCATATTGGTGGCCAGAAAAATGGCCATGGCCCCAATAAGGAAGGTCAGGAATTGCGATGAACGTATCTCGCTCATGCCTTTGGTAAGCGTACTTCTACCTAAAATATCTCCGCTGAGATTTCCAGACGCAGCCATTAAACAGCTGTCGGCGGTAGACATGATAGCTGAGAAATAGGCCGACATCATAAGTCCCATTAATCCTACAGGCAACACCTGGCTTAGCAGTAGCGGAAGACCGAGTTCTGCATCTACCTCCTGACCGGCGGGGTAGCCCAGATCAGCGAACATGTCTTGTTCGAATGCAATGCGAGCAAAAAGTCCCAGAGCAACTCCTATGAAGGCCATGATCGGCCACTCAAAGAGTGCAGCATAGCGCCAGGCTTTCTTAGCGGTCTTTTCATCTTTGCAGGAATAGATCCGTTGATATAAGGTCATACCCACAAACCAAATGGGTACGATCG
Organism: Salibacteraceae bacterium; assembly: GCA_965659675.1. Classification (GTDB taxonomy): domain Bacteria; phylum Bacteroidota; class Bacteroidia; order Flavobacteriales_G; family Salibacteraceae; genus CBFHWY01. The sequence continues at coordinate 5,096 of CBFHWY010000044.1, forward strand.
TGATGAACCAATTGATGAACTGAACAGGTTCGAGGTTGGTCAGACTTAAAAAATTGTCTGGAATATGATTCTGAAGACCATCCCAGCCTCCAATTGCAGAATAGCTGATGGGTATGCCAATTAAGATCAGGCCAGCCATCAGGATGGTCCATTGAATGGTGTCGGTGTAGATCACCGCTTTGATTCCTCCGATCACCGTATAGATCACGGCAATCACACCCATGACCCAAATGGCTGTATTCATTTCCAGAGCGGGAAAGGTAGCAGCTGCCAGTTTCGCTCCTGCCAGGATCTGTGAACTTGTAAAACCAATATAGCCAATGAGGGAGATCACTCCCGCAATGAGTGCCACGCGGTTATTGTAGTGAAATTGCAGTGTTTGAGGGAAAGTAGTGAAGTTGTGATCTCTCCCAATCGAGTAGACCTTGGGTATCAACAGCGCTGAACTCAGCCAGGCGCCGATCAATCCCGTGAAGAGCATCCAATTCCCCGAAAGTCCCATAACAAAACCGAGTCCGCCCAGGCCGATAGAGAATCCTCCACCAACGTCGGTGGCTACCACGGAGAGCCCAATATGTCCGGCCGACATATTTCTTCCACCTACATAATAGTCGTCTTCGGACTTGTTGCGTCTCATAAAATAGAGACCCACTCCGATCATGAAGATCAGGTACAATATGAATATCCCGAGGTCGACGGGATGGATGCCCATGACTTATTTCTTTAATCTCATTTCGAGATATGGATTGGTGAAGCCCACTTTCTCATAAAGGAACTTCGCCGGATTGTCTTTTTCGACATGAAGTGCAACATCTCCATCAGCCAGACTGCAAGCCTCATTCATCAATCGCTTGCCCAAACCTTTTCCGCGTTGATTGCGATGAGTAGCGATGTAAACCAGAATATTCTCTGGAATATAACCGCCCATTCCAGTTCGGTTGATCACCACTACACCTTGAATATCAGACTGATCCTTCAACACCAAGACAAATCCGCCAAAAGAATCGATCTGTTTTAGAGCATAATCAACTGCTTTTCGAATATCACCCGCCGGATCACCATATTGCTCCAGGTGGTCGTGCAGGAAATTAACGATTGCGTCCTTTTTTTCCGGACCAGGAAGTTTATCTGAGTTATAAACTGTAGACTCCATAGTTCTATTTGTGCCCATATTCTACACAAATAATTCTAATGACAAAATAAATGATGACTTTTATTAGAATCTTTCTTAGTGTCGACTCCCTTTCCAGGTGCCACCATAGCGATAGTAATTTCCTTTTTTGAAGCCTTCTGTACATTTCGTACAGCAGAATATCCACTCTTTTCCCTTCTGTACCTGAATGCGATACATAAGTTCGTTTTCTTCATTGCAGCCTGCGCAAGTTTTAGTTTTCACTGAGGACAGATTCAAGTAAGGTGAGAATTTCTTCAGAGCTATGAAATGATGAGCGCCGGTAAATGATCTCCATTTCCTTATTCAACACAAGGAGAACGGGGTAGTTCAGCTTGGCCTCAATTGTGCCGAGTTCCAGAGCGAGTTCATGATTTCCGGTGTTTTTTCCTGTTGGTTTGAACTTATAGCTTTGTCCCATAAATACCGTGTTTTCCTTCGATTCACCATTAAAAGAAACAAAGTAGAAATGCTCATCAAGCAATTGAAGCACCCGCTCATCTTTTAAGCTCTCCATTTTCATCGCTTCACAGTATTTGCACCAATCGGTATGAAGAAAGATCAGGCTGGGTTTAGGTTCCACCTGCAATGCCTTCTCAAATTCCGCGAATGAAAGACTCTTTTGCGCATGAAGCTGTAAAGAAGAAAGCATGATCAGAAGAAAGAGGGATCGCAGTGTTTTCATCAATCAAAGAGATATCTGAAACCTATGAATCCTCTAATACCTTGTTGTGGAGCAAAAACATAAGCCGGATCGAAGGTGAGCGCATAAGGGTTGTTGGGGCTTGCCAAAGCCTGCCCTTCTGTATCGAAATTCACATTTTGATCAAAAGGGTCGTTTGCTCTTGCAATGAGGAAAGGGGTAGCATCGGAAGGAGTCCAGTTAAGCAGGTTCTTCACTCCACCATATACTTCAATGTTCTTCTTTATTCCTTTTGTTAATTGTATGTTCTGGATGCTCCACCAGGGTGAATACTCAGGACGTGGATCAAGCTCACTTAGCAATGGCAACCGCATGGGGCCATGCAGGTTCCCGGTATAGTTTACGCTGAGCTTTATTTTGCTGAAATCATAGCCTAAATTCCAGGTGCCTGTGAAGCGCTCTGTCAACTCCTGCCGTTCTTTTATCCCATTATTTATGGTGTGCACATCCATTGCAGTGAAACCCGCAAGAAGACTCAAGGAGTGATAGCTAAGGTCAATATTCATTGAAGCTCCCTGAGATACGGCGTAGCCGTTCAAATTATCATAAATGACCTTGTTTGGGTCTGCGTCGTAGTCAGCAAAAATTCGATTATTGAAGTAAGTGTAGAACAGGGAGGCGTCGATCTGAAAGATGAGCCCGTTGTTATTATATAGCGTTCGGACGTAGTTCAAATTTGAATTCCAGGATCGCTCGGGAAGCAGCTCATCCATAAAAACCACCTCTCTTGCTCCTGTAAGGGCCGCATGATCTTCTGTAAATACATTCGCCACCCGATAGCCAATTCCAAAGCTCAAGCGAAACGTGTTCTTCTTATTGGGAGTTTGCCATTTGTAGTTAAGACGAGGAGAGAAGATCTCGCCGTGAATGCTGTTATGATCAAAACGCATCCCTAGTAAAAGTTTGTGGTTTTCATTTAAGCTGAATTCATCCTGCAGAAAAACACCTGGAAGAATGATCTCTGAGGGATTGTTAGTGAGATTTGAGCCTTCCTGTATCTCTGTGATTGGGGTGTTATCGTCATAATAAGTGTAACGCAATGCCGCACCCGCCATGAATTTATTTCTCGAGCCAATACGCTTATTCCAGGTCAGTTGGCTAAAGCCAATATTCTGTTCACCGATATACCACATGTCGCCGTACACAGAATTCTGATAATGACCATTTGCACTAAAGCTGAGCATGAGTTCTTCGTTCGTGGGCAATTCATAAGCTCCGAATATTTCCCAACGATTTGTGTAGATGCTTTCACCATAGATCTCAGTTCCGCCCCGATCTTCTGGCGTCCATTGCATTTCGCCTCCCCAACGATCCTCGTAAACATAGCGCGCTGCCAGTGAGAATAAACGACTGTCTTTGCGCTGAAATGACCATTTATTAAAGACGGAGATCCTATCCTGAAGGGTGATGTCGGTAAAATTGTCACCATTCTTATCCATCGGATTACTATAGTTAAAGTAGTTTATGCCAAGGAGGGATTCTACCCGATCTCCAAGCTTAAACTTAGCACTTGCATCCACCTTGACCTCTCCCCAGCTTGTTCCGAAGGCATCGATAGAGAATAAGGAGGCATTATTCGGCTTTTTGGTGATCACATTGATAAGTCCACCTACCGCCTCAGAACCGTAAAGGGTAGAGGCAGGACCTTTCACAATCTCTACCCGCTCAATGAGCTGTTGTGGGATCCCGAAGAGTCCGTAAACCGTAGACAAGCCACTTACTATGGGCATTCCATCGATCAGAACCATGGTGTATGCTCCTTCAAGTCCATTAATATGGATATCGCCCGTATTGCAGACCGAGCAATTGATCTGTGGTCGCACCCCATTCACATTTGACATGGCTTCGTAAACAGAAGGACTTGGGTTGGCTTTGAAGAATTTAGGGGAATAAACCTCCACCGGAACAGCACTTTCCAACTTTGAGATCTCTTTGAGTGTAGCGCTCACGACCATTTCTTCCATCTCCAATGCGGAGCGATTCATCCTCAGACTAAAGGATCTACTCTCTCCAGCTTTTAGGCTAAACTTCTTTTCCAGGCGATCGTAACCGAGGGCTGAGCAGATCAGGGTATAATTCCCAGCCTCCAATTTCTTGAACTCAAAGCTTCCGTCTTCATCAGTGCTTGTACCTAAATCACTTCCTTCAATAACCACAGCGGCAAAGGGAATAGGCCCTGATGCATCCTTTAGTGTACCTTCGATCATGGCAGTTTGCGCAGTGGCAGACATTGCCATCAGGGCAATGATCAAGATGGAAAGACTAAGCTTCATTCTAAACTTTGAGTGTGCAAATATAAAAGTTAGACTAATCTAACAACGAGATAACTGAGAATATCTTCTAGCTTTGAAATTCAATGGCAAAAAACTCACAAACTGAAGAGAATTATCTCAAGGCACTTTACAATCTGGCCAATGAGAATGATGAGGTAAATGCATCTGACCTATCCCAGAATTTAGGTGTGAGTATGCCTACTGTAAACAGTATGGTAAAGCGTTTGGCAGATCGTGATTATTTGCTTTACCAGAAGTATCGTCCGCTTAAGCTCACAAGAGAAGGAAAAATGGCAGCTGCCGGTATCATCAGAAAACACCGTTTAACAGAAATGTTCTTAGTGGAGAAAATGGGCTTTGGCTGGGAAGAAGTGCATGATATTGCCGAGCAGATAGAACACATACAATCGGAGCGTTATTTCGACAGAATGGATGAGCTGTTGGGCTTTCCTCGCTTTGATCCTCACGGATCACCAATTCCAGATGAAAATGGAGAAGTGATCTCTCAAGACCTAATCGCTCTTTCAGATTGCAGAGTAGGAGACAAGTTGGAGTTAAAAGCACTAAATCAATCTTCGGAGGAGCTTTTGAAATACTTGAATGACAAAGAGCTCGCGATCGGAACCAGACTTGAGGTCATTGCCCGAGAAGAATTTGATGAAAGTATGGAGATACGCTATGCTGGGGATAAGCAGACCGTTTTGAGTATAAAGGTATGTAAGCGTCTTATGCTTATCCGTTAGGCCAAAAATATTGTAAACTTTGCAGTGAAATTGCTGTTTTATTGACCAAAGAGAGAACGATGGAGTTTATAGATCTAAAAGAAGACAGATTAAAAGAGATTGTCGAATCGAATGATAAGGTGATGGTACAGTTTGGCGCCTCCTGGTGTGGGACTTGTCGCTTGATGAAGCCAAAATTCAAAAAGATGGCTCCAAAGCATGAAGATGTACAATTTGTATATGTAGATGCCGAGAAATTACCGGGTTCCAGATCACTTGCCAAAGTAGAGAACCTGCCAACTTTTGCCGTTTTTAAAGGAGGTGCGCTTTTATCTCAGCAATCAGGAAACAGAAAAGAAATCTTAAGTGAATTGATCGATGAAGTTACCAGTAATTAGAAATATGCTCCCATTCATCGAAGAGAATGGAGCAGATAGAGTAGAGCAGGCTGCAGAAACGCTGGAGCATTTTGCTGAGGCGCGTGGTCTAAAAGATGAAGAACTGGAAGTGATAGGGGAGGTGCTCTCTAACCTTTATGGCTCATTGGAAGTGCATGAGCAGATCAAATCTGGCACTTCAGAACGCGATGCCCTTAACGGCTTCATGAAACGCGTTACGGGTTCGATCGACTCTTAAGAAGCCAGCGTTTCCGCAGGAATTCCCGTTCTAAAAGGAGAAAAAGTCAAGATCACTTGATCTTCCTCATCCTCACACTAAGTGGTGTGACCTCTAGGTATTCATCATCATTGATGTACTCCATGGCCTCCTCAAGTGAAAATTGGATCTTAGGTGCGAGCTTGATTCCTTGATCTGAGCCAGAAGCACGCATATTGGTAAGCTTTTTTCCCTTGATCACATTCACTGCGAGATCATCGCCTCGGCTATTTTCACCAATGACCTGACCTTTATAAACCTGATCGCCAGGTTCAATGAAGAACCTTCCCCGATCTTGCAGACGATCCAGCGCAAAAGCCAAGGCCTGACCAGCCTCCATACTCACTAGAGAGCCATTATTTCGAAGTTTGATGTCGCCTTTCATGGGTTCATAGGCTCTAAATCTGTGGGTCATCACCGCCTCCCCAGCAGTTGCGGTGAGCATCAGGTTTCTCAAGCCGATCAGACCTCTACTTGGAATATCAAACTCCAGGTGCTGTAGGATTCCTTTTGGTTCCATCACCAATAACTCGCCCTTTCGCTGAGTGACCAATTCTACCACTTTCCCTGAATATTGCTCGGGAACGTCCACTACGAGGGTCTCATATGGCTCACATTTTTTCCCATCAATTTCTTTAAGGATCACCTGGGGTTTTCCAACCTGCAGCTCATATCCCTCTCTTCGCATGGTTTCAATGAGGACGGAAAGGTGAAGGATACCTCTGCCGTAAACATCAAATTTATCTTCAGAAGCCGTAGGGATCACCCTTAAGGCAAGGTTCTTTTCTGTCTCTAACATCAAACGATCACGAAGGTGACGCGAGGTCACGAACTTTCCTTCTTTTCCGAAAAATGGGGAATTGTTGATCGTGAAAAGCATGCTCATGGTAGGCTCATCAACAGCGATACGTGGCAGTGGCTCCGGATTTTCGGCATCGGCAAGCGTGTCACCAATTTCAAAGCTCTCCAAACCAACTACGGCGCAGAGGTCACCACTCCTCACCGTTTCTACTTTTTCTCTACCGAGACCTACAAAAACATGTAGTTCTTTGATCTTTACTTTTTGGGTGCTGCCATCTCTTTTGCAGATCGCGATCTGTTCCCCAGTGTTGATATCCCCCCTGAAAACCCTTCCGATTGCGATTCGACCAACGAAACTTGAATAGTCAAGTGAGGTGATCTGCATTTGGAGACTCCCCTCACGATAAGGTGCTTCTGGAATCACCTCCAGGATGGTATCCAAAAGCACTTTGATATTGTCTGTTGGTTTTTGCCAGTCAGTCGACATCCAGCCTTGTTTAGAGGAGCCATAAATGGTCTCAAAATCCAACTGGTCTTCGCTAGGCTCCAGATTGAACATCAGGTCGAAGACCTTTTCCTGTACTTCATCTGGCGTGCAATTCTCTTTGTCGACCTTGTTTACCACAACGATCGGTTTTAAACCTAGTTCGATGGCTTTACTCATCACAAAGCGGGTTTGTGGCATGGGACCTTCAAAGGCATCCACCAGCAATAGCACGCCATCGGCCATTTTGAGTACGCGTTCTACCTCACCACCGAAGTCGGCGTGACCAGGAGTATCGAGGATATTGATCTTAACATCTTTGTAGTTCACAGAAACGTTCTTGGAGAGAATGGTAATTCCACGCTCTCGCTCAAGGTCGTTGTTGTCTAGCAAAAGCTCTGTGCGTTCTTCCCGTTCGTCGAGCGTTTTACAGGCTTCAATGATCTTGTCAACCAGGGTTGTTTTCCCGTGGTCGACGTGTGCGATGATCGCAATATTTCTAATTGATTCGATGGTCTTCTAATTTGGGCGCGAAGATGGGTTAAAAAGTTGGATAATGGGAGTTGGGCTTCAAGCTTCAAGCCTCAAGTTTACCTGCCGAAGTAAAGCGGAGATGGGCTGCAAGGTTACCCGCCGTAGGTAATTATCGAGAAGAACGTCTTTAGAACTCTGCTTCTCTCGATACATTCAGCTAACGCTGAACACTCGAGAAACCGGGTATTAGGTCTTCGAGTGATTCTGAAGGAATCGTATCGAGAAGAACGACTTTAGAACTCTGTTTCTCTCGATACATTCAGCTAACGCTGAACACTCGAGAAACCGGGTAATAGGTCTTCGAGTGATTCTGAAGGAATCGTATCGAGAAGAACGTCTTAAGAACTCTGCTTCTCTCGATACATTCAGCTAACGCTGAACACTCGAGAAACCGGGTATTAGGTCTTCGAGTGATTCCGAAGGAATTGTATCGAGAAGTACGTCTTTAGAACTCAGCTTCTCTCTATACAATTGCTCGCTATGCTCGCAATCACTCGAGAAGCCAATACACTAATTCCCAAAAAAACTTTCCTAAATTTGAGTGCACCCGCATCACACCTGCATGAATAAGCTCGCCCTTGTTTTCTGCTTCCTTCTAACAAGCCTTTTTGCTTCTGCACAACAATACATTGACCTGGCGAAAGTCAGTTATGCGAGATCATCGATCAACACATTTGATACCGGTTCGTCCACCACAGGTTTATCTGAGATCAACGCTGATTTTAGCTTGCCTGTCGTGTTAAACGAAAAGGCGACCATTTTAAGCGGAATCATTTACGAAAACATCAGAGCTTCTTTTGATCCCGACAGAGCCATCGAATCACTGCATGGTATAAGCTTCAAAGTAGGAATGAATATCAAACACACTGACAAACTCAGTGGGACTTACATACTCCTTCCCAAATTGTCTTCAGATCTTATAGCAGTAGGCAGGGAAGACCTCCAAATGGGAGCGGTGGCCCTTATGAAATATGAACGCTCCGATCATTTTAACTATAGGTTTGGGGCTTATGTAAACTCGGAGTTGTTTGGCCCATTTTTAGTGCCCATTTTCGGGCTGTATTACTTGAGTCCTAACGATAAGCTAGAGCTTAAACTCTTACTTCCTCTTGCGGGAAATCTGGATTATGTAATAGGAAAAGCAACGAGTATTGGTCTCAATTTCAAAGGCCAGATCAGGAGCTATAATATCAATACTGCCTTTGGCGCAGAAAATAGCCGCTATATCGCTAGATCCACCAATGAGGCAACAGCGTATCTCCAATATGGCTTAAAGAATGGGGTCCATTTGAATGCAAGTTTTGGACGCACCATTGCTCGTAGTTTTCGGGCTTATGATGAAAAAGTGGCCTTCGGAATGCCCCTGACTTATTTTGGGGATAACAGACAACAATTGAATACTGATTTCTCCGATAGTTGGCTTTTCCAGCTTTCGGTTTTTTACAGACTTTCTTTAGCCAACAGCGATTAAACTTCAGCGCATGTATGAATCATTAAAAGCCTTAGATACGGTAGTCATCGATTTTAATGCAAATAGTCAGGCGGTGCTCAACTTCGCCATTGCTTTTATCATGTTTGGAGTCGCATTGGAGTTGAAGCTCAGTCACTTTACGGCACTGTTCAAGAATCCAAAAGCACCGGTAGTAGGCGCTATCTCACAATTTGTGATGATGCCTCTGCTTACGGTAGGTCTCGCCATTCTGTTAAAGGATCACATCACCATGACAGTGGGTTTGGGTATGGTTCTCGTGGCATCTTGTCCTGGAGGAAATGTATCCAACTTCATGTGCAGCCTGGCTAAGGGGAACGTGGCACTTTCGGTGAGTCTCACTGCCATTTCAGATCTTGGAGCCCTTATTCTTACCCCCTTCAATTTTGCCTTTTGGGGAAATATATTTGTGGGTGTTTACAACGCTTCGCAACCAGAGAACCTGGTTCAGCCACTCTATATTGACCCGATCCATGTCTTTTACACGATCTTTTTGGTGCTGGGTGTTCCTTTAGCGCTTGGCCTTCTGGTAAATAGCAAATTCCCCGCCTTTACAGCTAAGATCACCATATGGATGAAACGTCTATCCATCGCCATTTTTCTAGCGATTCTGGCCGTGATCTTTGTCAAGAATTTTGACCTTTTCCTGAAGCACATCAAGTACATCTTCATCATTGTGCTCATTCACAATGCTCTTGCTTTTTTGCTGGGATACAACTTTGCCAGGATCTTTAAACTGGACAAAAGAGACCGAAAGACCGTTTCCATAGAAACCGGTATTCAAAATTCGGGTCTGGCCCTGGCACTTTTATTTAATCCCAACATCTTTGATCCCGACATCGCCGTTGGCGGAATGACCTTCATCGCCGCCTGGTGGGGTGCCTGGCATATTGTTTCTGGGCTTTCGCTTGCTTCTTTTTGGGGGAGTAGGCTTAGCAGGGCCAAATGATCCTGGTAGCCTCAAACCCCAAATTCTAATTACTACCTCCCCAACACAAAAACCCCCAGCGGTTTCTTTTCCTTTAACTTAACACCTTTCCAGGCTGTGAGATTCTGAGTTTGGATGTTTTGATTTTCTGTACCCAAATTGAGTGCTAGTGATAATTTTAGCTCCTGTGGAGCATATTTGCAGATATCCTCCAAACATGGCTGCACCCGAAATGGGGTTTCAATGAAAATTTGGGTTTGCCCAGCCAAAGCACTTTTACTGATCTGCTGAATGAACTGCTTTCGCTCTTGCTTGTCGATGGGCAAATAACCGTGAAAAGCAAAATTTTGACCGTTCATGCCGCTAGACATCAAAGCGAGTAGGATAGAGGAGGGGCCAACCAGTGGGATCACCTCAATGCCTTTTTGGTGGGCCAGGGCCACGATCTTTGCGCCGGGGTCGGCGACACCCGGACAACCAGCTTCACTCAACAAACCAATGTCTTTTCCTCGCTCGCAAGCCTTTAAGTATTCAGGATAATGAGACGGATCACTGTGTTTTCCGATGTCGTGCAGGATAAGATCATCCTGTTTGGCCTTTAGACCGTAATTCCGGAGCACCCTGCGGGCTGTACGCTCTCGTTCAACGATGAATTCCGTGAGCGAAGCAGCGATATCACTCGTATGTTGAGGGATCTCCCGCGTGTGCAGCTCAGGATCTAGCGGGGCAGGAATGAGGTATAACTTCCCTTTTTTCATTTCATGGAATCGAGGATCTGCTCACAGGCATTGTCCAAAAGCTTGTAAACACTTTCAAAACCGTCCATTCCACCAAACCAGGGGTCTGGAACAGGTGAATCAGAACCGGGGTGGATCTCGTTGAGGATCATCTTTACCTTGTTCTTGTCCTCATCATTTCTGGCCAGGCGTATCACATCCTGATAATTGCTTTTGTCCATGACATAAATTCGATCAAATCGATCAAAGTCCGACACTTCAAATTGCCTGGCTCTCAGATCGGAAATATCAACCCCATACTGAGCCATTTTATCTACCGCGCGATCATCTGGGCCCTCTCCAATATGATAATTGGAAGTGCCGCATGAGTCGTGTTCAAGCGCCATCCCTTGTTCTTTTGCTTTATGTCTGAGCAGCCCTTCTGCCATGGGAGAGCGGCAAATGTTACCCAAACAAACCATCAATATCTTCTTCATATCTATCAAAAAAAATAGGAACCGTTTCGGTCAGAAACGATCCCTATTCACAACCAACCATGAAATATTTTTTATTGAAGTGCTATCTTCTTCTCCAGGTCGGAAATATATCCTCTGAACGTCTTATCCGTATCCATCAGGTTGTTCACCGTTTTGCAGGCGTGGAGCACAGTAGCGTGATCCTTTCCTCCACAGTGAGCACCAATGTTGGCCAGCGAAGACTTCGTTAACTTCTTAGAGAAATACATCGCGATCTGTCGAGCCTGTACCACTTCTCTTTTTCTCGTTTTCGACTTCATGAGTTCGATTGGTAGATCGAAATAGTCACATACGACCTTTTGGATGTAATCGATCGATACCTCGCGAGCCGTGTTCTTAACAAATTTATCAATCATTTGCTTTGCAAGTTCCAGTGTGATGGACTTCTTGTTAAGCGACGATTGAGCAATCAGCGAGATCAATGCTCCCTCCAGTTCACGAACGTTTGTTGTGATGCTGTAGGCAAGGTATTCAACCACTTCCTTAGGCAGATCAATTCCTTCCTGATACATCTTCATCTCCAAAATAGCGATCCGCGTTTCGATGCTCGGAGGCTGAAGGTCGGCAGACAATCCCCATTTGAATCGGGAAAGCAAACGCTGCTCCATACCCTGCATCTCAACAGGCGGTTTGTCTGAAGTAAGCACTAATTGCTTACCCGACTGGTGCAAGTGATTAAAGACGTGGAAGAAGACGTCCTGAGTTCGGTCTTTTCCTGAGAAAAATTGTACATCATCGATGATCAGTACGTCGATCATCTGATAGAAGTGAATAAAATCGTTCTGGTTATTGTTTTTAACAGACTCAATGAACTGTTGTGTGAACTTTTCAGATGACACATACAGCACCGTTTTCTGCGGATGATTCTTTTTGATCTCAATACCGATGGCATGCGCTAGATGGGTTTTACCCAAACCTACGCCACCGTAGATCAAGAGTGGATTGAAAGCAGTTCCTCCTGGCTTTTTAGCCACAGCATATCCCGCAGATCTGGCGAGACGATTCGAATCTCCTTCGATGAATGTATCGAATGAATAATTCGGGTTTAACTGTGAGTCGACCACAACTTTCTTCAGTCCAGGTATGATAAATGGATTCTTGATGGTTTTTTCACCAATGTCCAATGGCATACTCACTGCTGGATTTTTAATCGCAGTAGTATTTGAGGTAGGGATCTTGACTGAATATGGTTTCTTAGTACTCGGGTTATTGTCCATAATAATGCTGTACTCCAGCATTCCCTCATTTCCGAGCTCCTTTTTAATGGTCTTCTTTAGCAGAGTAATGTAATGTTCTTCCAACCACTCGTAGAAGAATTGGCTAGGTACCTGGATGGTCAAAACTTTGTCTTTGAGCTTCACAGGTCTGATTGGTTCAAACCAGGTTTTGTAGCTCTGCAAGCTGACATTGTCCTTGATCACACCGAGGCATCTGTCCCAAACTTCTTCGGCAGTTTTTATACTCATTTGTTAATGTTCAGTTAATGTAGTTAAACTTGAAAAAATAATTCCTCCACACGATTCCTCCCGTGCAATTTCCTTTAGAAATTAAGCGGAACGGCGGACCCCGTTTTCATCGACAAATATTCCAAAAAAAAAGTACATAAAAAAACCTTTTTGCCCTTGATTTTTCTCTTTTTTATTTGCATTATAACAGCGCGGGAAGGCAGAATTCATCGACCTTTAACGTAAATTTACTCTTATCGGTTGATTCTGGGTCGTTTAACTCTCCCAGTCTAAATTTACACTTCCAAATAAGGTACATAAAATGCTTGTTAATGAGACTAAAATAAGGGTTCGGTATAGTGAGACCGATCGGATGGGTTATGTCTATTATGGGAACTATTCATCTTACTTTGAGGTAGCTAGGGTAGAAACACTTCGTAACATTGGGATAAGCTACCGATCTCTCGAAGATAGTGGTATCATGTTGCCAGTTTTGGAATATCGCATTAAATATTTTAAACCGGCCTATTATGATGATGAACTTGTGATCAAAACGAGTATTCCTGAAATACCAGGAGTGCGGATCAAGTTTCTATATGAAACCTTTAATAGCGATGGGCTTAAACTGAATGAAGCAGAAACGACCCTCGTTTTTGTTGAAATCAAAACAAATAAGCCTTGTCAGCCCCCTCAGGAGGTGCTCAAGGCCATGGAGAAGCACTTTAAAGACTAGCAGCGAGTATGGCAATGCCGACTATGCCCAGGAGTAATCCTACCTTGTTTAATATACTGCGTTTTTCCTGAAAGAGCAAAAAGGAGACACTGCTGGCGAGCAAAACAACACCCAGATTGTTGATCGGAAAGATCTTGGCACTTTGTGTATCGAAATATTCGAGGGTCCACAATATCAGTAGGATCGAAAAGAAATTGGGCACCCCCAGGATCAGGCCCCATTTCAGTTCATTCTTTTTGAAGCGGAGTTCTTTTTTTCGAATGAACAAGTAGATGAGACCGAATAGTCCAGCAAAAAAGAAAATGCTCGTGGTGAACCATATGTGCTGGTCTCCACTGAGATTTGTTTGCTGATTGTATTTAAGAAAGGTGTCCAAAGCACCGCTTCCCACAAAAATGATCGCCGGAAGAATGGAGATCCCTGTTGCGGCCGAAGGCCGATAAAGGGCCATGAATGTTCCTGTTAAGCACAGTGAAATACCCATCCAGGCCATGATATTAAGTTCTTCTTTAAGAAACAAGGTGGCAAACAAGACCGGGATCACCACAGAAAGCTTATTGCTGATGGATGCTACCGAGATGCCTATCTCACGGGTCACCTTTGCCATCAAGACAAAGAGATAAATGAAGATAAAGCCCAGAAAAAAGGCATTCCAAAACCAGGGATAGTAAAAGGGGACTTGATCGGGCAGGCTGTAGATCAATCCACAGCTTGCGGCTACAAAATAGTTGACCACAATTGCTTTCAGGTTATCGACCTGGTAGCGGCCAAAAAGCCTGAAAATGATAAAGATGATGCTGGAGCAGAGAATACTGGCGATCAAAAACCACATAAGCTCAGCTTAATTTATTCGATTCGTACATTTGAACGCAAATTAAGTCATATGTACGGAGCTTACATTGTAGATGCCATAAGAACCCCAATCGGAAACTTTACCGGAACTCTTTCACCCATCAGAACAGATGATCTTGCCGCTCACGTTCTAAAGGAACTGATCGCCAGAAACCCCTCCATGGATCCTGCTGCCATTGATGATGTGATCATGGGTTGTGCGAATCAGGCTGGAGAAGACAATCGTAATGTGGCACGAATGGCCTTGTTGCTTGCTGGAATTCCTTTTGATGTTCCGGGAGAAACGGTGAACAGACTCTGTGCCTCGGGAATGTCGGCCATCGTTCACGCTTCACGTGCCATACATGCAGGGGATGGAGATCTATTCATCTCCGCAGGAGTAGAGCATATGACCCGAGGACCCTGGGTGATCTCAAAAGTGTCCAAAGCCTTTGGAAGGGATGCCCAAATGCACGACAGTAGTTTTGGTTGGCGATTCATCAACCCAAAAATGAAGGAGCTTTACGGAACTGATGGAATGGGTCAGACTGCTGAAAACCTGGCGGAGCTTCACAAGATCAAACGGGAAGACCAGGATCAATTTGCATATTGGTCGCAAATGAAAGCGACCAAAGCACGCGAATCGGGTCGACTGGCAGAAGAGATCATTGCAGTGGAGATCCCACAGCGAAAAGCAGATCCGATCATATTTGATCAGGATGAGTTCATCAAGCCTAAAACGAGTTTAGAGATACTGAGAAAATTAAGGCCAGCTTTTCGCAAGGATGGTTCAGTGACTGCTGGAAATTCATCCGGCCTCAATGATGGCTCAGCCGCCATGCTCATGGCTTCTGAACAGGGATTAAAGGATCATGATTTGAGCCCTATGGCCAGAGTGATCAGCTCCGGTGTGAGTGGAGTAGAACCTCGCATCATGGGAATTGGACCCGTGAAAGCCAGTCAGCTTGCACTCAAGAGAGCGGGTTTGAGCTTAGAAGATATGGATGTGATCGAGCTGAATGAAGCATTTGCGGCTCAATCATTAGCAGTGACCAGAACGCTGGGATTGGAGGATGACGACAAAAGAATAAACCCAAATGGTGGTGCCATTGCAATCGGACACCCACTAGGTATGTCGGGAACCAGGATAGTTCAGTCAGCTGCAATTGAATTGCAGAAAACAGGCGGAAAATATGCGCTTTGCACAATGTGTATTGGAGTAGGGCAGGGCTATGCTGTTGTGATCGAGCGGCAATAACTTACCGAATTCTGTCTGAAACCTGTCAAATTCTAGAAAGGACTTTGAGAATCGAATTCAATCTCTGACTTTCGTTACGGTTTCGATTCTGAATTCTATTAAGCGCATGTTTAAATCGTAACCACTTAACGTAAAAGTTAAGCACTCTCAATCGAAAAAATCCTCGACTTTGTCGGGGGTTTTTTTGCTCAAAGGTTTAGCAAACGAAGTTCAATAGCTCGCTCAATGGCTTTTTTGTTGCTTCTACTCAGAGGGATCTCGTCACCGTTGGACATGATAAAATAACCACCATCAGAACGCGTGTATTCCATGACTTCCTCAAAATTCAGAATGTGACTTTGATGAACTCTGATGAAATTGGAATCCTTCAAAGAGTTCTCAAAGGACTTTAATGTTTTGGTGATCAGAATTGGCTTTTGATCTTTTAGAATGATGTTGGTGTAGGTATTATCCGACTGAAGGCGAATAATGTCTTTGAGTTTGATGAACATCAAGCCATTCCGGGTTGGAACAGAGATCTTCTCCAGGTCCAGTCTGCTTTCTTTTTCTGGATTCGCCTTAAAGTGCCTGGCTTTATTGACTGTGCTCTGAAGATCATCAGGGTCTATAGGTTTTAACAGATAGTCAAAAGCCCGCATTCTTAACGCCTGAATGGCGTACTCATCATAGGCAGTGACAAAAACCGTAAGAAAGGATGCATGCTCAATAGAATTGATCACTTCAATGCCGGTACCATCTTGAAGTTCGATGTCCATGAAAACCATATCTGGTTTAGCTTTCGACAGGACTTCTTTGGCTTCTGCTGCGGAACTTGCCGTCCCTATGATCTCTACACTTTCCACAAAGGCATTCAGCATGCCCTTTAAACTCACGATAGCTCTAGGCTCATCATCTACGATTATTGCTTTCATTGCGTGTTGACCTTGGGTTTGATGCTAAAGACCAGTGTGACGCTCACTCCACGGCCACCAGTATTTGCTTTCATTTCGATATAATGCTCCGCTTTATTTAAACGTGAAAGAATACGAAATCTTTCATCGAGTATGGCAGAACTACTCTTTCTTTTTGTGTCCAGGCGATCTTTTGCGGAAGTAGCTTGCAAGCCTATCCCATTGTCGCTCACAACTATTTTCATTTGACCTTTTTCAGGCTTCTCCACTGAGATCTTTATCTCTCCATTCTGATCTTTCATCGGCGCTATGCCATGCCAGATGCAGTTCTCCACAATGGGTTGTAGGATAAGAGAGGGAACACGCACACTTCGGGTATCTATCTCCGGGTTCACATGTAACTTCAGCTCAAATTCATTGGTTAATCGAAGTGATTCTACTTCAGCATAGCGCTGAACAGCTTCGAGCTCTTCCTGTAAACTGATATAACTATGTTGTGAGTTCTCAAA
>CBFHWY010000045.1:0-21627 GCA_965659675.1 Salibacteraceae bacterium
CAGGTCAGGACTACACCGCATTTGGTAGTGATAATTATGAGCGTGTGATCAAGGTTCATTTTAGTATTATGACCAGCGACAAGAAAGAGGTTTATGCAGGGGCTGTAAAAAGAAGCTTTAGCAGCAGAACCAATAGCATAAAGAAGATCATAGTACAGAATTTCCCGCCCATTGCCGAGCAGATAAAAATGTATCTTCCGGTGGTACTGAACGAAGCAGATCTAGAAGCTGCTCAACCTGAATAAGATGCAAGCATTCAACTCCTATTATCTGGTCATATTTCTTTCCTGTATCATCATACTGTCATATCTGTATAATCGGATTGCCAAGAGATTCAACATTCCGAGTGTGCTGCTCCTTATAGCCACAGGGATCATTATCCATCAGTTAATGGGTGTGTTGGGAATCCCTGAATACAATTGGTTCCCTCTGCTTGAAGTCTTAGGGATCGTTGGGCTAATTATGATCGTATTGGAGGCCTCCATGGATTTAGAGCTCAGTAGAAAAAAGCTCCCCCTCATCATCAAGTCTTTCAGCATTGCTCTCATCAGTTTGGTGGTTTCTACCCTTGCTTTTGCTTTCATACTTCAGTATTTTATTGACTGCGATTTTGCTACTGCCTCACTCTACAGCATTCCGCTGGCGGTGATCAGCAGTGCCATTGTGATACCGAGTGTAGTGAATCTCGATGAAGAGGAGCGCGAGTTCCTCGTTTACGAAGGAACCTTCTCTGATATTTTGGGCATCATGTTCTTCTACTTCCTTCTTGAAGCGATGGAAGCTCCTGAAGGGCAGGCAATGGCCGCGGGCATGGCTCTTAACGTATTAATTACGGTGATACTTTCTTTTGTGCTTAGCTATATCCTGATCTGGATATTCCAAAAACTTCGTTCTACAACAAAACTCTTTCTCCTTATCGCAGTGCTGATCTTGCTCTATTCAGTGGGTAAACTCTTCCACCTTTCGAGCCTGGTCATCATTTTGGTTTTTGGACTGGTCCTCAATAATTACAAGATGTTCTTCGCAGGCAAACTCCGCTCTCTGGTCAGCGCAGATGCAATGAAGGTCACGCTCGAGAATTTTAAGGTCGTTACGCTCGAGTCGGCCTTTGTCGTAAGAACTTTTTTCTTCATCATTTTTGGAATCTCAATTACCCTTGGAAACTTGCTGAGCTTTAAGGTTTTCGCCATCAGTATGCTCATTCTGGCCTGTATGTTTGCCATTCGATTTGTGCTCATCAAGTTATTTGAAAAGAAAAGTGTTCAGCTAAAAACTCTGATCGCTCCACGTGGATTGATCACTGTGTTACTCTTCTACGCTATTCCCCCGGCCTTTCAAATAGAAGCTTTTGACTCAGGAATACTTCTCTATGTCATGCTGGTTACTGCCGTGCTTATGAGTTACTCACTTATTCAACATTCTAGAAAAGATGTCTTTGAAGAGGTGGTGAAAGAAGTAGGAGGTGATGACTTTTCAGAAGAAGAAAGGCCCCCTTTGGCTGAACGCGAAAACGGAGAAAATGCCGAAGAAGATAAGAGGCTTGAGTCTGATGAATCACAGCCACCCAGCGAGGATTCAGCAAAGGATGACTCCGAGGATAACACAACTAAAAAAGAAGATAATAATGGATAAAAGCTTTCTTAAGCGGCTTGGAGTTGAAGAAACCAATCCCTCAAACTCAACTGGCAAGGAGTGGTTCGGAGAAAATTCCGATCAACTTCATTCTATCAGTCCTGTAGATGGAGAGAAGATCGCTTCATGTGGCTTAACGCTCCAACATGAATATGAGAGCCTCATTCAGCAAAGCCAGAAGGCATTTAAAGAGTGGCGAAGCTGGCCAGCCCCTAAGCGCGGTGATGTGGTAAGGCAACTCGGCAATGAGCTAAGGAAATACAAAGATGATCTTGGAAGATTGGTTTCCTATGAGATGGGAAAATCCTTGCAAGAGGGAAAAGGCGAGGTGCAAGAGATGATCGACATCTGCGATTTTGCTGTCGGACTCTCACGTCAGCTTTATGGCCTCACCATGCATTCAGAAAGGCCATCACATCGGATGTACGAACAGTGGCATCCTTTAGGTCAAGTGGGGATCATCAGTGCATTTAACTTTCCTGTGGCTGTATGGAATTGGAACTCTGCCATAGCATGGGTTTGTGGAAATACCACGGTTTGGAAACCTTCAGAAAAAGTGCCTTTAAGCGCCATCGCCTGTCAAAAGATCACTCAGAAAGTATTTGAAAAAAACGGTGTTCCCGAAGGAGTTTCCTGCCTCATACAGGGAGATTATAAAGTTGGTGAATGGCTTACTTCAGACACTCGCATACCCCTTATTTCCGCCACTGGCTCAATTCGAATGGGTAAAATCGTAGGTGCTGCGGTGGCTCAGCGATTAGGCAAAAGCATTCTTGAATTAGGAGGCAATAATGCCATCATCATTACTGAGTCTGCAGACCTTGATAATACGCTTGTTGGGGCCGTTTTTGGGGCTGTTGGGACCTGTGGGCAGCGCTGTACCTCTACACGCAGACTGATCATTCACGAGAGCATGTATGAAGAGGTCAAAGAGCGTTTGATCAAGGCTTACGATCAACTCAAGATAGGCGATCCCCTGGATGAGACGAACCACGTAGGCCCACTCATCGACAAAATGGCTGTTGAAGCCTATTTGAATGCAGCAAAAGAAGTACGCTCTCAGGGCGGCAATGTGCTCATCAAAGAAGAAGTACTTGAAGGCGAGGATTACAAAAGCGGTTGTTATGTAAAACCAGTGATCGCAGAAGTTAAGAACGACATGGAAATCGTGCAGGAAGAGACCTTCGCTCCTATACTTTACATCATGAAGTACACTGAATTGGAGGAAGCCATTGACATGCAAAATGGTGTAAAACAAGGGTTATCATCTGCTATTATGACCACCAAACTTCGAGAGTCTGAACTTTTTCTTTCCGCAAATGGCTCAGATTGCGGAATAGCAAATGTGAACATAGGGACCTCTGGTGCTGAGATAGGCGGGGCTTTTGGCGGTGAAAAAGAAACTGGCGGAGGACGCGAATCCGGTTCTGATGCCTGGAAAGCATATATGAGACGACAAACAAATACGATCAATTACTCAACTGAGTTACCTTTGGCCCAAGGAATAGAATTTAATCTTTAGAATTATGGCAGAAGTCGCTGCAAAAACAGCTGAAATGATCGACAAGATCGAAGCGGATTACAAAAAGAACGGATTTACCACAAATACCATTGATCTTCTCAAGGAATTAAGATTGGTATATCGCGATGATATCAAAGACCCTACGCTAACTAAAACCTGTCGTTTGTGTTATGAGTTCATCGAGAACTACGGACACATGGATCTGGAAATCATGATCAGTGAAGCAGACGAAGAAGAAGGCATCGAAGCCGAATACATCGAGAGCGATGACCTTTTCACGTATCTACTTGAATTACTGCGAGACGCAGATAATAAATACAATCGCGAGGAGATCAACGCCATCAAGCTTGGCCTAAAGGAGCACCTCTAGTTCAATACTATTTTTCTAATGGTCGTGTGTTCATTGGCTGTTGACCTCACCAGGTAAATGCCTCTTGACCACGACTCCACATTGACAATAAGGCTGTGACTTTTTCTGTCAAGTCTATTGCTGTATACTAGCTTTCCTTCGCTCGTTAATATCTCAAGGTCTACCAGGTCATACTGGCTTTCGATATGAAGGTCTCGTGTAGCTGGATTGGGGAATATCCTCAATAGGTCAGGATTTTCTATTTCCTCCTCTCCTACGGTTCCAACAAGAATGAAAGCCAGGGTACTGTCACTGCAACCATCGAGTGTTGTTTGGGTTACGGTTAACCTTCCATCGCGAACAGTTCCCCATTGAACAGTAGCAACGTTATTTGCCTGGGCTATGAGCGTTCCATTCATCACTTGCCACTGATAGCTTGCTCCATTCACAGGATCTACGCTATAGGTGTATTGTCGGTTCTTTAAGACCCTCTTAAATCCTGTAATGGCCGAAACGGGAAACACCTCACTCACTCGCACCTGTCTGCTGATTGATGCTGAACAATTGTTGCTGTCAGTAAAGGAGTAGTTCACCGTGTGGCTGCCTATTCCCGCGTTTGTTGGAACAAATGAATTAGAAACAATGCCCGAACCACTTAAATTTCCACCAAGTGGACTCAAGGTCAGATTTGCCGCTGGATCATTCTCACAATATACTGTCGCCAGACCTGAGATACTCGGCTGTGGGTTTGCGTGAACAATAAGGTTTGTGTTGGCCGTATTTATACAGCCATTGCTTCCCGTGATCGTATAAATAATATTGTGGCTGCCTACCCCAGCTGACGCTGGCCTGAATTGCAGCCCCGCAAGTATTCCTGGCCCACTGTAAACCCCACCCGATGGAGACCCCTGAGAAAGTGCAAATGAGGCATCATTCAAACAACGATCAGAAATTGGATTTATTGAAACATTCGGTAGTGGTTTTCCTGTGATCGTAACCACATCCGTATCAGCACAAGCAAAGGAATTGGTCCCAACCAAAGTATAGGTCATATTACCATTCACGATATAATTCGGATTTGCCACTGAAGGTGATGAAAGCCCCATATTTGGTGACCATAGGTAGGTGCTCGCGCCAGAACCATTCAGCGTATACAACTCCCCTTCACAAAGACTGGTGTCTACTCCTGCACTTACAACAGGTTTGGGGTTGACCGTCACCATCACCGTATCACTACTCTGACAGCCCGCCATTGAGGTACCGGTCAAAGTATAGCTTGTGGTAGTTGATAAAACCCCTGTAGGATTTGGAAGACTCGCCGAGTTAAGGCCTGTTGCAGGACTCCATGAATAGGTCATAGCACCAACTCCATTGAGCTGAAAAGACTCCCGATCACACACCGTGATGTCTAAACCAGCATTTACATTTGGGAGTGGGTTCACAATGATGTTCACAGAATCAGTATTTGAACATCCGTTAAAGGTTGTTCCAGTGACATAGTATAGGGTGTTAATGAATGGAGTAGCAACTGGATTAGAAATGTTTGTTGCACTCAAGCCGGCTGACGGTGTCCATGTATAATTCACCCCACCCCCTGCAGTCAACTGCACATTTGATCCAAAGCAAATGGCCGTATCGTTGGATGCTCTGATGATCGGGATCGGTTTGACCAGGATGCCCTGACTTGCTGAATCAATGCAGCTATTTGCATCTGTATAGGTGTATGTGATGGTATAGGTATTATTGGAAACTACCGCCCCTGGATCAAAAAATCCTCCACTCACTCCAGGCCCGCTATAGGTTCCTCCCACTGGTGTTGCTCCTGAAAGAGCAAATGATGCATCGTTTGCACATACATCTGCCAACGCTGGCATGCTCACATTCGGTTGCGCGAATACCTGAACATTCTGAAGTACGGAGTCACGACAGTTATTTCCATCAGCATATTCAAACTTCACCACTTGTGTTCCTGCACCTAAAGCTCCTGGGTCGAAAGTGCTTGTCAGGTTTCCGTTTACAAAGAAATTACCCGGGCCTGGGCCATTGCCAGATAATGTAAAGGCATTGTTTCCAGCACACTGATCAGGAATTGTCGTTAGTGTAGCCGTTGGTGAACCATTGACGGTGATCGTCTGTGAAACAGAGTCTATACAGCCATCTGTATTAGTTACAACATGCCAGATAGTGTCTGTTCCCGGACCTTGAACTCCTGGATCATAAGTAGTCACCTGTGTGCCATTCAAGGAATAATAAGATGGGCCTGCATTGATCACTGGAGGCACAAAAGTTCCACCTGTGATACTAAAGGCTGAAATATTATCACAAACGGGAGCAAATGAGCCAAGACCCGCCGTTATATCACTCACGCGTATTGTTTTTGTATCTGAACCTTGACCTGAAACTGTATAGGTAATTGAATGTGATCCTATTCCTGCCACGTTCGGATCAAAGCTGCTTCCACTCACGCCTGTGCCTGAAAAGCTCCCGCCAGACGGGCTTCCAGTCAGGGTGATACTCCCAGCCTTCATGCATAGCACTGAGGGTGCATTGAGTGTAACCGTCGTTGCCGTAGTTACAGTAATGGTATTGCTAGCCGTGCCCGTGCAGCCGTTTGCATTGGTAAAGCTGTATGTGATCGTATGTGTTCCTGCTCCAGCAACCGAAGGGTCGAAGTTTCCACCACTTACTCCCGGTCCGCTATATGTTCCTCCAGCTGGGCTACCTCCGCTTAATGCAAAGGCCGGAGTGGTGGTTTGTACACTTGTAAATGCACCGAGCGTAACTGTTGGGTTGGCGCTAACGGTGATGTAAGACGATCTGGTAAGGGTATCGCTTCCGCTTCCATTGGTAGAGATCAGGCGTACATTGTACGTACCCGGTGTATTGTAAACAATTTGTGGGTTCTGAGTCGTAGAACTAGATGGAGTTCCCCCAGTGAAAGTCCAGTTTCTTGATGTGACCACACCACTTGTATTGTTGCTAAAACTGACCGTATCGCCCACACAAACCGTGGTATCATTAGCTACGAAACTCGAGTTTGGTGGGGAGGTCACGGTTACTGCCCACTTTGAGGTAAATACTCCTCGGCCATAGGTAGAGGCCATTACTGTAGAGTCCGAATTTCTCATCTGCAACATATCTACCCGAACATTTGCAAAGCCATTATTCGATCTTGACCAGCTAGGACTGGCGACACTAATATCTGAAGTTGACCAAACACCCAGTTCAGTGGCCAGGATCACTTCTTTACTATTGAATGGATTGATCAATGACCAGCGTATTGGCATGTCAGGTAAAGAGGAATTGTCCTTATTCACCCAATTTGTTCCCCCATTGGTGGTATACCAAACGGAGTTGATCCCATAGTTGAATAAAGTGACCAAAAGCGTGTCTTCACTTCCACCTACCTCAATACACGAAATGGTACTTGTCGGGAAGGCGCTGTTGTCAATTCGGGTTGTTGAAGGAGATGCCCCGTCTGCTCCAGTTACTTTGTAAAGCCTTCCATTTCGGGTGCCCACGAACACCGTGCTGGAACTAGTCGTATGTTGTGATACTCTAATTGCGCTCGCCCTGGAGTTCATTCCCGAAACATTGATCGTGTCATCTGAAAATGTGCCTGTCACATTTCTTACTCTTGTTAAGTTGGTATTTTCCCTGGCGGCGAAAAGCGCATTCCGATTGTCATCGTAGTCAGCAGGGTTTATAAAAGCACCTACGGTTAGGTCTCTAATGAGTTGGGTTGTGAAGGTTGAAGCTCCTCCATTGGTTGACAAATAATATGAATTATAGACATAACTAGCGATCTGATACTGAGGCTGGGTTTGATCAATAAAACAGAATCCTCCATCTCCTCCTCTAACTTCAGTCCCACTACCAACCCCTGCTGAGTTCAAACGCAGTGTCCCATTATCCTGCGAACCCGCAAGCATGTGGTTGTTACCCGATGTTGGGTGCAAAGCGGCCGAATAGAATTGTAAAGTATTATAACCAGTATTTCGCGAGGGAATAGATAAACTAGAAGTGGTGCTTGTAGAGATGTTTGAGGAATAGTAAACTCCACCATCTGTTCCAATGATCACAGAATCAGAAGAACCCGGCTTAAACTCCATCGCATGCTGGTCTGCATGCACCAGAGGGATATTCAAGCTTCCCATTCCAGGGTTATTCGACCACTTGGAAATTTGAGTCCAGCTAAACCCTCCATTAGTGGATCTAAACCAGTTGATCGCTCCAGCGTAAATCGTGTTTTGATTATTTGGATCGACCCTTAAAATAAGATCGTACCAGGCCTGCCCTCTTGAAAAGTCAGTGGATGGAATACCGTTGTCAGCATCATTGGGTTCCTGCAACGTACCCCAACTTGAACCACGATTATTGGTAAAAACGATGCGATCTACCACTTCCGAACCTGATACACGGGCTGAAATAATTGCGTATACCCTGTTCTGGTTCGAAGGAGCACAGGCTAACTCAACCCGTCTTCCTGTAGTTGACGAATAAGAGTTTGTCCAACTTGTTCCATTATCAGAGTATAAAATGGTTCCTCCACCATTTCCAAAAGAGTTCCGTCTTGTACCTACCCAAAGCCTATTTCCCGCATCGATTTCAAGATCGGCAGGAGCATAAGGCGAAGAAGTAGATGTAACATTGGGCAAGACCTGCGACCAGCTAGAACCAGCATTCGTAGAGCGATAAAGCCCCTGTACGCCATGAAAAGTCCCATTGTAGAACATACGGCTCACAGCAGCATAAATGACAGAACTCCCACTTTCATCCCTAACCTCCAGATCATTGATGTAACTCATCTTGGTTCCTGAGGCCGTTGTCGATGTGAGCAGGCTAAAGCTACTTCCCCCATTGGTCGATCGCCAAATTCCTCCACCGATACTGCTTCCAGTTCCCCAACCTTCTCCGGTGCCAACATAGATCGTGTCTGGGTGATTGGGGTCAAAAGCGATAGCCGTAACAGCAATATTGTCCCAAAAGTCGTTCACCTTTTGCCAGGAGCTTGTTGCGCTATGTATATTGTTATTGAACCAAAGTCCTCCAGTTACACCACCAGCCCAAACCTTGTTGGCCGTGTTAGGATCCCAGGCAAGGGCTCTCGTTCTTCCGCCAATATTATTCGGCCCTCTTTCTGTCCAGGCATTTCCTGATGCTCCAGGTGCTAGTCCAGCAGGAGCAAGTTGACTCTGTTGAACCATGAAATTGTAAAGGCGGTCCCGTTCGGGTTTCTGGGTTCTTGGGTCCATGGTTCTCAAAAAATCCTGTTCCCAGGCAAGGTCTGGTCGATCTCTTTTCGGGACTTTTTTCTTCCATTCTTCAGGGCTCATCCTCGGACGGTTGTTGAATGGGTGTTGTCTTAGGTAGTTCTCATAGGCATCTCTTTCAGCTTCGCGTTGCTCGTAATCGGCAGGGAGTTGGGCTGAGAGACCCTGAGCAATGAAAAGTAGCAGGATGAAAAACATCGAGCTGCTGGAAATCATATTTTTGAATTTCATCATAGAGTCCATGGTTACGAAGGCAGAACTACCAAATTTAAAGATTTTGATGCTCAGTTTACTGATATCAATCTTAAGTTCAGCATCCTGTAAACTCAGTTCAACGAATAAAGAGGTAGCAAAGTTAAGTGAAACAAAGAGAATTGGTGTCACTTATCGAGTAGTGGTCGTGCCTGCCGGCGGACGCTACTTTCAATTCGAGACTTCTGGATCCATACCCGACAAAGTTGTTTATGGCGAAAAAGAAATTCCTTTTGAATGCCTTGATGAACGCTGTCGCTTCAGTATCGCCGGAGAACCAGATGAGTTGATCGAAACTGAAACAAAACAAGTGGTCTTCTCCCCTGGAGATAAAATACTTGTTACCATCAATGGAAAAGAGCATTCAATTCTCCCCGAAAAGTTCTCGGAAGTAGGAGAGAAAGACCCCTACTAAACCTCTCCGACGAACGTTTGTTAGGATATTATGCCGAAAAGCACTCACAAGAAAGCTTTTCTCCCAAGCAAAATTTGTGTGGTTTGTAATAAAGCCTTCTCATGGAGAAAGAAATGGGAGCGCGATTGGGAAAATGTAAAATACTGTAGCGAAAGATGTCGAAGAAACAAGCAATCTACTGGTGGCGAAACGACCTGAGGGTCAAAGACAATGATTCCTTGTTACAGGCCGCCGAGTCAGAAGATGAACTCATCCATGTGTTTTTTTGGCAAGATGAATGGGAGCAGGAAACAGTCATCGGCTTAGCTCGAATGTCCGCCAGGAGAAAGGCATTTCTATTTGAAAGCCTTCAGAGCTTAAATAGTGAACTTAACAAGCAGGATGCTCGTCTGATCGTCATAAAAGGAACGCTGGCGGAGGCTGCTGAACTCCTTTTTGAAAAGTATCCATTTTCAAGGGTCTATGCGGAAATGGGAATCTGCAACGAAGAAAAACAAGAGGAAAAGATCATTGCTCAACTCAGCGGAGCAGAACTGAAGTTATCTGATAAAAACAGTCTGGTCCCAGAGAAAGAACTTCCTTTTCATAGAGACGAGCTACCCGACATCTTTTCTACTTATCGAAAAAAGATTGAGAAACAGGCTGAGATAGCTGAGCTGAATCCAGCGCCAAAAAACCTTCCTCCCTGCCCCGAAGTTGATATTAGTTCTTATGATTTCAATATGGAATTGGAACTGGATGAACGCAGCGTTTTTCCTTTCAGCGGCGGAATACAAGAAGCTGAATCGAGGCTGCAGCAATATATTTGGGAGGATAAACACATTGTCTCATACAAAAAGACGCGTAACGGTCTGGTTGGGATAGACTACAGTTCGAAGTTCTCTCCTTTTCTGACGATGGGTTCAATATCCGTACGACAGATCTACTGGGAAGTGAAAGCATTTGAAAAAGAGGTCAAAAAGAACTCGAGTACCTACTGGCTGGTTTTCGAACTCTTATGGCGTGACTTCTTTCGCTGCGTTGCACGGAAATTTGGCGAGCAGATATTCTATTCAGGAGGCATCAAATTTGGGCACAAGAAGTGGCTGCAAAACGAAAGGGTATTCAAACGATGGACAGGTGGAGAAACTGGAGATGCCTTCGTTGATGCCAATATGAAAGAACTATCAAGAACTGGCTTCATGAGCAATCGCGGAAGACAGAATGTTGCTTCCTACCTGGTACACGATCTTGGAATCGACTGGCGCTGGGGGGCCATGTGGTTTGAGCATCATCTCCTTGATTATGATCCGCACAGTAATTGGGGAAATTGGATGTATGTGGCCGGAGTAGGAAACGACCCAAGAGAAAATCGGAAATTCAATACCCAACTACAGGCTGAACGATATGACCCTGAGTCGGAGTACCAAAATCGATGGTCCAATGACTGAGGTTTTTCTAGTATTCCCACACCAACTTTTTCCGCTCGAAAAGCTCGATAGATCGATCAAAGATTTCGCTTTGATAGAAGACGAACTTTTCTTCTCTCAGTATGACTTTCATATTCAAAAACTTGTTTTTCATCGAGCCAGCATGAAAGAATATGAGTCGCTATTAAAAGATATTGATTGTCGTGTTAACTATTACTCAAATCAAGACTTCACGACATTAAAAAAGGTATTGATTGATCTGAAGTCTAAGGGGGTAAACAAGCTTTTGAGCTTTGAGCCACACGATTATCTGCTTAAGCGACGCTTAATTCGAGAGAGCGAAAGACTCAACCTAGATATTGCTTTCACAAAGAGTCCGCTCTTCCTTAGCAAGCCAGAAAATGACCTTGATCTCCTCAATAAGAACCGAAATTATTTGATGGGCCGCTTTTACAACAAGCAACGAGAGCGCTTTAATATTCTAGTTACGGACTCTGGTGAGCCAGTTGGTGGCCAGTGGTCATTTGATGAAGACAACAGAAAAAAGCTTCCTAAAAACAAAACTACCCCCCTGGTCTACCAGGTCAAAAACCCTTCAGGTTTAGAGAAGGCTATCGAGCACATCAAAGATCATTATCCCGACGCTCAAGGTGAGCTTAAGGGCTTTAACTGGGCTACCAATCGGGAGGAAGCAAAGAAAGTTCTGGCAAATTTCCTGGAGTACCGTTTTGCCGAGTATGGAGCTTATCAGGATGCGATCACCAAAAACTCTGATTTTGTCTTTCATTCATTGATAAGCCCCTATCTGAACAGTGGACTGCTTCTTCCTGGTGAGGTTGTTGACGAGGCTCTGAAGTTTGCCCAGAAGAATGAGATCCCCATAAACTCCTTAGAAGGTTTTATAAGGCAGATCATAGGTTGGCGAGAATACCTCATGCTACTGTACCAGAAAGAAGGGGTGTATATGAGAACCCACAACTTCTTTGGCTTCAATCGATCAATGCCAAGAGCATTCTATGAGGGCCAAACAGGAATTCCTCCTGTTGATGATGCCATAAAAAAGAGTTTGAAGCACGCTTATGCTCATCACATCGAAAGACTCATGTTGCTAGGTAACTTCATGCTTTTATGTGAGATCAACCCAGATGAGGTATATCAATGGTTCATGGAACTATACATCGATGCATACGACTGGGTAATGGTGCCCAATGTTTATGGAATGAGTCAGTATGCCGATGGTGGACTTATTTGTACCAAACCCTATATCTCAGGTTCAAATTATGTTTTGAAAATGAGCGACTATAGCAAAGGAGATTGGGCAACCACCTGGAATGCGCTTTACTGGCGATTCCTGCATGTTCATCGCTCAAAGTTTGAGGATAATTTCAGAATGAAGATGATGCTTCGAATGCTAGACAAGATGAATCCAGAAACCCTCAACAAGCACCTTGAACGGGCTGAGGATTTCTTACAAAAGCTCGATTAAAGCAACTCGTTTGCCAGATTCGCAAGTTCGGAACGCTCTCCTTTCTCGAGCGTTACATGCGCAAATAGCTTGTTTCCTCTTAACCTATCAATGATGTAAGAAAGCCCATTGCTTTTCTCGTCAAGGTAAGGTGTATCGATCTGGTGGATATCCCCCGTAAATACGATCTTGGAGTTCTCCCCTGCTCTCGATACGATGGTCTTCACTTCATGTGGAGTAAGGTTCTGTGCTTCATCAATAATGAAGAAGATGTTCGCTAAACTCCTACCTCGTATGTATGCTAATGGGGTGATCACGATCTTGCCATCATCCTGCATCTGCTTGATGTGCTTGTATCGCTTTTCATTTTCCTTGAACTGATCCTTAATGAACTTGAGGTTGTCCCAAAGCGGCTCCATATAAGGATTGATCTTCTCATTTGCATCCCCGGGAAGGTAGCCAATGTCTCTATTGCTCAGTGGCACGATCGGTCGGGCGAGGATGATCTGCTTATAGGATTTGTGCTGCTCCAGCGCACTTGCAAGAGCAAGTAGGGTTTTCCCAGTTCCTGCTACTCCCTGAAGGGTAACTAAACGGATCTGTGGATTTAATAAGGCATGGATAGCGAAGGTCTGCTCTGCATTCTTTGGCTTCACTCCGTAGATGTAGGACTTATCGACTCTATTCAGCTGCTCTGACTCAGGATTAAAATAAGCCAGCGAAGATGATTTTCCATTCTTCAGAATGTAGTAATGATTGTTGATCTGTTTGCTTATAAATGGACCACTATCTACATTTCCATCCGTGTATAGTTTACGGATCAATTCACTGTCGAGGTTTTCAACTACCTCTTTACCCTTGTAAAGTCCATCAATATCAATTTTGCCTGTCTCGTAGTCTTCCGCGTTGATATCCAGGGCCTTAGCCTTCAATCGCAAATTGATGTCCTTGGTGACGAGCACCACCTTGGCGTCTTTCTCCTCAGACTTGATCTGTAGCACGGCATTTAAAATACGGTGATCCGCCTTCTTATCCATGTAGACCTTTCGGGCATCCACTTCGTGATTACCCTTGTCCATGATGATCTTAAACTTTCCTTTCTTATTTCCGACGAGAGGAATCCACTGTTGCAGGGTGTACTTATCAGAGAGCTTATCGATCATTCTGATGAACTCCCGAGCCTCAAAGTTTTTTGTGTCGTTTCCTCTTTTAAAATTGTCCAACTCTTCCAGCACGGTGATCGGTATACCGATATCGTGTTCTTCAAAGTTGTTTGTGGAATTGTGGTCGTGTAGTATGACCGAAGTATCTAATACAAAGATCTTTTTCGCTTTTTTCTTGCGGGGCATGCGATGTTTTTTGGTTTATGAAAAGAACAAGTTAAATGTACTCGGAACTAGTGTTTCCAAATTGTTATGAAAGCGAAAGAAATTAACCTAAGGGTATGGAAAAGCTATCCGATCAACTATTCAGTTCCGCGAATACAGGCTTGTCGAGGGCTTTCCTGTCTTGTTGAATAAATTCTAAGTACTCGGGTAAATCCTTCTTTTTTACCGGCTTGGAAGGTGGGATTTTTTCTTGTCGGTGATCCACCTGTTTTCCGTTCTTCCAAAAACGGAAACACACATGTGGTCCTGTGGCTAAACCTGTAGAGCCAACGTATCCGATCACTTCACCCTGCTTCACAAACTTCCCAGAGCGTATTCCTTTGGCAAAACCACTCATATGAAGATATTGAGTTGTGTAGGTTCCATTGTGTTTGATCTTCACATATCGACCATTGTATTTTCCATACTTGGCAGCGATCACTGTTCCATCTCCCACGGCAATGATGGGAGTTCCTTTTGGCGCGGCATAATCTGTTCCAAGGTGCGCCTTCCATCGTTTTTGAACTGGATGAAAGCGTCGGCGCGTGAAGCCCGAGCTGATCCTACCAAACTTCAAGGGGGCTTGCAAAAAGGCTTTTCTCAGGCTTTTTCCCTCTTCGTCAAAGTAGTCGTAGTTATCTTCATACTCGAATCGAAATGCGTAGAAGTCTCTGTCCCGATGCACAAACTTTGCCGACTCAATATTTCCAATGCCAATACTTTCTCCTTCTACAAAAAGCTCTTTGTACCTTACCGTGAATCGATCTCCCTTTTGAATGCGATAGAAGTCAATGGACCAGGCATAGATCTCCGAAAGCTTTAACGCGATCACCGTGCTCACCCCTTCATCCTGCAGTGCTTCATAAAGTGAAGAGCGGATCTCCCCACTTACCATCTTAGTTTCGGTTCGAATCTCTTTCTTTCCTTTTTGCACTGCAATGCTATCCCGCAGGTCAAAAACAATGTACTCCAATTGATTTGGCTCGTAGACAAAGAAGCAGGTCTCCGAAGTGGAATCCTTGGTGCAAAACACACTGTAGCGATCCCCGCGTTTCATTCTTCTGACATCCACAACCCCATCAGCTGCTTCAACCATCTCCTGAATTTTGGGATAACCGATCCCATATTTTAACATGATGTCGGCTAGAAACTCGTTCGGTTTGATCTCCTCTTGAAACACCTCGTAATCCGTTTCCGGAATACCGTATTTCATCGGGATCTCCTTTTCCTCTTCAGGCTGATTTACTGCGATCGCCTCTTTCTCCTGAGGCTGGCAGGAGAGGAATGTTGCTAATATGATGGAGAGTAATAACCTCATCCTTTTTTATTGAACGCGACGCTTTCTACCCATTTTCGTCCCCATTCGTCTTTTTCTGTCTGACTCCAAAGCTCCGGATAGAATATCCTCTTCTGAAACTTGGGTGGCAAATATTTTTGCCAGTTTGTTCCTCCTGTTGCAGCTATGTCTCCTGGATCCATATGAAGATAGCGAGCCGCCGATTTATAGTGAACCAAAGGCCAGTTGATGTTCACGTTGACATCCAGCTGTCGCAACTCAAGCTTCAATTCATCACTCGACTCGCCTTTTGACTCCAGTTCCTGATAGCGTGCCCACATATTTTTATTGCGCAGTTTCTCGCCAAGTGAAATGAAATTCTTTCGATACTTCTCTTCAAACTGTCGAAGGGTTAAGGTTTTCTTACCGGACTCCAACTCAGTTGCCCCTTTCTTCCAGTAGATATAGGTGAACATGTCCTCAATGTTTTGCTCACTGGGCTCTACTGAATAGCGCTCTCTTTCATCTTTTTCTACCAACTGACGGAAATTGGTTGAATAGATCTCAACCATGCGGTATTGAGCCGACTGGAAGCCACTAGCTGGAAGTAAAGACATCCTGAATTTTAGGAATTGTTCTTTTTCCATGCCCTGGATCATGATCTCAAAACTCTTGGTAAGCGCCTCAAAATATCGATTGACACGAAGCAACCTCTGACGGAAGAATTCTTCGTTGAGATCCTCTTTTTCAGCAATTTGTTCTAGTTCATGTAGTGAAAGCTTAAAGTATAGCTCAGTGATCTGATGATAGACGATGAATATCAATTCATCTGGAAATGGAGTTCGTGGTTTTTGAAGAGTGAGAAGGGTATCTACCTCAACATAATCCCAATATTTTAAATAATCCGCATAAATAAGGCCATCGAGATAGGCTTTGATGTCCTGGCCTGTCGCACTGTACTTCTCCTGAAGTTTCTCGAGCTTTTCAATAAGTTCCGGATCCATGGTTCAGCTTTTCGGCAAAATAAACCATTTCCGCGGGCATGGGGTTCATGCCAGGGCTTGCATTGTTAACATGGGGCTTTTAAATGCCGTTGAGATATTCCACAAACTCCGACTTCTTTCTTCTCGAAACATCGGCTTTTGAGCCATCACTCATCAATACATAGCTTGAGCTTCCACCTTTAACGAATTTCTTCAGGTGATTGACATTGATCAAATGTGAACGGTGAATTCTGAAGAATTTCTCCCCTTTGAATTGATCTTCATATTCTCCCATGGTTTTGGCCACGAGGATCTTTTTGCCATTGCTTAAAAAGATGTTTGTGTAATTCCCCTCAGATTCACAACGAACGATCTCATCGAGATTCACAAAAGTAAGCCCGCCTCCATCTGGAAGTCCGACCTTCTTTCCGTTCCCATTGTTCTCCTGCTGGAGGTTATCCATGAGTGTGTCATAGCTACGCTGACGCTCATCGTCTTCTTTTGGCTTGGTTTGATGTTTCTTGATCGCTGCCCTCAATTCATCGATGTCGACTGGTTTGAGTAAATAATCTAAGGCCGCATACTTGATGGCTTTTAAGGCATAATGATCATAGGCGGTGATGAAGATGATGTCGAAATCGATCTTGTCAAACTTATTCAAGAGATCAAAGCCACTGCCAAATGGCATCTCAATATCCAACAAAACAAGGTCGGGTTTGTATTTGAGGATCTTTCGGTGGGCAGCTTCAATATTATCTGCCTTTGCGATCACCTGGGCTTCGAGGAAGTATTGGTCGATGATATTGGAGAGCGACTCTCTGGCTCCTTCTTCATCATCTATGATAATTATTTTTGTTGTCATGGGCGTAGGTTTACGAATGTATACGAGGCAAGGGCATTAATGCAAACCTAAATTTTCATTTCCGTATAATCGGCCCCTCTAGCTGATTAAGTGGTCAATCTTCGAGTGGAATAAAGATCTCAACCCTTGTTCCCGAGGCTTTTCCCTCTTTATCAACAAGGTCAGTGATCTGTAAATTCAGGCTGCTTTTACGTGAAGAGTTGATGATCTCCAGGCGATCTTTGGTGATCGACATTCCTCGAGACTGGTGCATTTTGTGTTTTTCAAGTTCTTTAGATCGTTCTCTTCCAACCCCATTATCTTGAACCATTACTTTCATGAAGTCGCCCTGATGTTCAATGCGCACTTTGATCATTCCCTTTTTATCCAAATGCATGATTCCGTGCATGATCGCGTTCTCAACATAGGGCTGTATCAAAAGTGGCGGAATCTGGTCATAGTTCATATCCAGGTTTTCATCCACCTCAATGCTGAAATCAAATTTGTCTTTGAACCTCAAACTCTCCAGATCCAGATAGATCCTCAGGGCACTCAGCTCATCTTTTAAGGGGATCTCAGGGTTTTTCGAGTTATCCAAAATCACCCGCATCAACTTTGCAAACTTCGAGAGGTAATTGATGGCGTCTTCACTTCGGTTTAGGGTGATGAAATGCTGGATAGAACTTAAGGTGTTGAATAAAAAGTGAGGGTTCATTTGCGCACGCAAGGCCTGAAGCTCAACCTGAGCAAGTTTGCGGTTATAAGCTTCTCGTTTTTGACTCTTTGTCTTTATCCGAAGATAGGTCAGGTACCAAATGATGGCTGTCAGCAAGATAATTGAAAGCACAAGCACCAGACGAAACCAGTTCGTTTGCCAAAAAGGTGGCTTGATGGTAAAGCTCAAACTCGCGGGGGTTTCACTCCATACACCGTCCTTGTTCACCGCCTCAACCCTGAAGGTATAATCCCCTGGAGGTAGGGTGGTGTATTGGGCAAGCTGACGGCTGGTATACACCCAGCTGTCATTTACTCCTTCCATCTGATAGCGATATTGGATCAGGCTTGAACTTTGAGCAAAGCCCAGATAGCTGATCTCTATGAAATTCTGTCTGGAGCTGAGCTCATAATCCGATAGTATACTCGTGTCTTCACCCATGATCCTCACGCCTGTAATGAAGATCTTTGGAGGCAAGGAGTCTTTTACTACTTGATTGGGATTAAAGTCGCCCTTTGGTCTGAGTTCTCTCTCTTCCAAAGCAATAGCTTCTTTGGGCGCATCACTTGAATCAAAGTCGGAAAAGAGTGCGGGAGCCTGATAGTCTGTGCTGGTGCCTGGATTAAACTGATACACTCCCTCCCCAAAAGTGCTGATCCATAATTCTCCGATCACGTTTTCAGATATACTACTAATGGATGTATTGCGTAGATATCGAACCTGATTGCTTGTTTCCTCAAGGCCGTTTGGATAACACACTAAGCCATCATTTTTAAGTCCTACCCAAAGCTTGCCTTCAATGTCTTCGTGTATGCTACTTATCTCCTCTTCCTGAAATATCCTTGAGAGGATCTGTTTGTCGTTAAGGTGGATCATTTCCTGCCCTACAGAAAACACAAGGCTTCCATCACTCAGTTGCTCTACGGTACTTTGTCTGTATGTATTGATATCTGAAAGCTTGACCTCCTGAATAAGGCTTTCTGAATAGATAAAGAGTTTCTCTTTGAAGAGTCCTGCGTCATTGGCGCCACAGATATACTTACCAGGGGCTATCTTCTGAATGAAGTATGCAAAATCAGCGCTTTCTGAGAAGATATGCTTTTGGAGCATCCCATTATTTAAGTTGAACTTGTAAAGTCCCCCTTTCCACTTCAGTGAGAACCAAAGAGTGGAGTCGTGAAGCTGCGCATCATTGATGCTTTGATCGTTTAGTACCCTGAGCAGTTCTTTATTTCCTCGACACTCGATCAAATTTTGGTCTTCCAGAAAAAGCAAGCCTTTGTTGCTGCTTAAGACGAACAGGCCGCCGTCCTTATCTTCAAGTATATATTCTGATTTAACCGGCCCTCTCGATGTTTTTGATTCAAGTTTTTCGAAGCCAAAACCTTCGTACAAATAGATGCCATCGGTACTGCCAAAATAGAGTTCACCTGAGGAAGTGGAAATGGAGGTATTGATCTCATCATTGCCAAACTCAAAGCGTTCAAACAATGGGGTTTGTGCCTGAGCAAAGAGCCCGAATAGGAATAAGCAGAGGAATGTAAAGCGCTTTCGCATCAGTGCGAAGTTAAGCACAGGAAAACGGATTTACTCCGCTTTCTTTTCAAAGGCATTCCACCCCTGCGCTTTGAGGGGAATCTCTTCGCCTACTCTCGTGACCAAATTTAAGCCCGCATTTTTCTCCGTCATGTGTCCGATCACAGAAAAGGCTTTTTCCTCTTTGAGCTTTTCATAATCCGATTGCTTTATGGTAAAAAGTAGTTCGTAGTCTTCTCCTCCATTTAATGCCGCTGAAATCGGACTCATCTTAAATTCATCTGCACACAGATCGGTCATGGGGTCGATCGGGATCTTTTCCTCATACACCTTGCAGCCTAAGGACGAAAGGTCGCAAATATGAAATAGCTCAGAGGCCAATCCATCAGAAATATCGATCATGCTTGTGGGCACGATGGACTTTTCCTTCAAAAGCCTGATAATATCTGCCCTGGGCTCTGGTTTGAGCTGACGCTCGAGAACGTATTCTTTACCACTTAAGTCGGGTTGAATTTTCGGATCTTCTTTAAAGACCGCTCTTTCTCTTTCAAGGATCTCCAGTCCCATAAAGGCTCCGCCCAGGTCACCACTGCAGCAAATAAGGTCTCCTTCCTTGGCACCATTACGGTATACAATGTCAGACTCTTCAGCATGGCCAATGGCCGTCACAGAAATAACAAGTCCCGATTGAGAAGAAACGGTATCTCCTCCTACCAGGTCAACCTGATAGTTCTCGCAACAAAGCAGAATGCCTTCGTAGATCTCTTCCACCGCCTCCACACTAAACCGGTTCGACAAGCCAATGGACACGGTGACCTGTTTTGGCTCCGCATTCATAGCATAAATGTCAGAAAGGTTAATGGCAACCGCCTTATATCCCAAATGCTTAAGTGGTACATAGCTCAAATGAAAATGCACTCCTTCAAGCATCATGTCAGTTGTCACTACAACTTTTTCGCTGTCTGGGCTGATCACTGCTGCATCGTCTCCGACCCCCAGTAAGGAGCTCTTGTGTTTGAGCTTAATGTTTTGAGTGAGGTGTTTGATCAGACCAAACTCACCAAACTCTGAAAGTTCTGTTCTTTCCATACAGTATTATTTACCGCTGAATTGCGGCTTTCTTTTTTCAAGAAATGCAGTTGTTCCTTCTTTGAAATCTTCGGTTCCAAAGCTTTCTCCAAAGTACTGGATCTCTTTTTCGAAACCATCTACCCCATCTTCATAGCCAGCTTTGATTGCTTTGATTGCATAACTTATGGCTTTGGGAGAATTCTTCGCGATCTTGGCTCCTAGCTGAAAACAGGTATCCAGCAGGTCTTCTAATTCAACCACCTGATTCACGAGTCCCCATTGAAGTGCCTCATCTGCAGAGATCATTCCGGCGCTGAAGATCATTTCATTGGCTTTTCCTTTGCCAACAAGTTGTGCCAATCTTTGTGTTCCACCATAACCTGGGATCACACCAAGGCTCACTTCTGGCAGCCCAAGTTTGGCGTTCTTACTCGCAATTCGAATGTGGCTGGCCATAGCCAACTCGAGTCCACCACCCAGGGCAAAGCCATTCACGGCAGCAATTACGGGTTTAGACAGATTCTCGACAAGGTTAAATAGTTTTTCGTGTCCTTCTCGGCTCAGAGCCTGTCCTTCTTCTACTGAAAAATGAGCAAACTCTGAAATATCTGCCCCGGCAACAAATGCTTTCTCCCCTGTTCCCAGTAAAATGATCACACGCACCTCATCATCCTGTTCAGCAGATTTTAATGCCTGACTTAGCTCAGCAATCGTCTCGCGGTTCAGTGCGTTGAGTTTTTCTGGTCGGTTAATAGTGATCAATTGCAGATGATCTTGTTTTTTTTGAAGTAAATTACTCATGGTTCTTTTGTTTT
Organism: Salibacteraceae bacterium; assembly: GCA_965659675.1. Taxonomy (GTDB): domain Bacteria; phylum Bacteroidota; class Bacteroidia; order Flavobacteriales_G; family Salibacteraceae; genus CBFHWY01. The sequence goes on from CBFHWY010000045.1 coordinate 20,922, forward strand.
TCTGCTGTAGGTAATTCAACCTGAAAAGTTGTTCCCTTTCCGTATTCAGTTTCAAAGGTAATTGTTCCACCGGAGTAGGTCACGATGGTTTTGACCATGGCCAGGCCCAGACCCATTCCCTGGGTTTTTGTAGTGAAATTTGGAAGAAAGATCTGATCGATCTCCTCTTTGGCTATTCCCGTTCCATTGTCTTTAACGCTAAAATGAATTTTTTGCTCTGTTCGCCAAAGTTTCACATGCACCTGGCCTGTTCTGTCATCAGGAATGGCTTGAATCGCATTTTTGAGAAGGTTGGTGATCACTCGACCAATTTGAACCCGATCAGCATAGATCATATATGCTTCGTGGTCTTCATACTCAAAACTCAGCTCTGCTTCTGCGCCTTTGAATAGATCGATTTGCCCCTTGATAAGCGCCTTTAGGTCTAGTTCCTCATTCTTTGCTTTGGGCATTTGGGCAAAGTTGGAAAACTCGCTGGCGATGTTAGAAAGTGTATCAACTTGATGAACCATCGATTTCGTGAATCGCTTCATTCGGTCATCAAAGTCCTCCCTTTTGTCGTTCCACGCTCTTTCAAGCTGTTGCACCGACAACTTCATGGGGGTTAGTGGGTTCTTGATCTCATGGGCTACCTGTTTGGCCATTTCACGCCAGGCCGACTCTTTTTCACTTCGCGCCAATTTTTCGGCACTTTCTCGAAGTTGGA
>CBFHWY010000046.1:0-21478 GCA_965659675.1 Salibacteraceae bacterium
TAGGCGATCTAATGGTCTATGAACAAGATATCACAGAATGTGAGGTACAGATATCACCCAACCCAGGAGGAGACTTCTTAAAGGTAGAATCGAATCAGGAACTCGAACAACTAAGGATGATCGATGCCCGAGGACGATTGGTGTATGATTATGCAGGCACAAAGGCAAATGTTTACCAAATCAACCTACCTGAACTAGCCAAAGGCACGTATTTACTTCGAATGCAATGTGCCAATAATGAAACCAAAGAGATGAAGTGGGTGAGGGAGTGAGAGCTAGCCGCAAGTCTCTAGTTACTAGCTTCTAGTCTCTGGCATCTGACCTCTGACTCCTGATTCTTGACCTCCGACCTCCGACCTCCGACCTCCGACTCCCAACTCCTCTATCTACATACTGGTCTGGTGGTCCGAGAGTCTGAGATGTTCAATGATCTGAAACTAATTTTTGATTTATTCCATAAAACAGCCTGTAGCTTGCGGCTTGCGGCTTGAAGCTTTAAGCCGACCCCCGACTCCACGCCTCTGCCCCCCGACCTCCGACTCCCAACTCCTAAAATTTATATCCCCACTTTCCCTAGTCGATCATCCAGGTTTGGATCATTGAACTTGGGAAGTCTGCCAGGACGGTGCACAAGATTACTCGTATCACTCAGGCTTTTCATAAAGGAAATGATATCATTCATCTCATTTTGGCTAAGATCCAGAGGGTCTGCTCCAAGCGTTTGATGGGGAACCTCAAGGCCTAATCCTTCACCGCCTCCTTTATTGTAGAAATGCATCACTTCTTCCAGTGTTTCAAAGCCCCCATTGTGCATATAAGGTGCTGTGAATTCGATGTTGCGAACCGTAACGGTTTTAAATGAACGCTTATAATGTGCTGCACGTTCCTTGATTCGACCATTGGCATATCGACCCATATCGTCGTCAAGAACAGGGTTTATAGTATCAAAACTTGTGGTAACACCTAAAACCTCAGATTCCGACTCAGTGAATAGCGGAGGAACAAGCCCAGCGAAACTCGGGGCAAAATGACAGGTGCCGCAATTTGCTTTACCCATAAAGAGATTAAAGCCTCTTTTCGCAGAAGCGCTGAGTTCATCGCTTTCCCTCCTTACGTATCGATCGAAATTCGAATTCCAGGAGCGTAAACTTTCTACATATTCTGTTACCGCCATAGAAACTGTATAGGGGTTGACCCTATCCTCTTTTACCTGAGGAAAAGCCTCACTGAAGAGCTGCACGTATTCCTCACTTTTGCTGATGTCCTCAATGATGCGCTTGTATGTGGTATTGAATTCGTCTTCTGCAAAGATCACATGTTCAACTTGCGATTGTAATTCTCCCGCTCTTAGATCGTGAAAGTATCTCGCAGCATAAACTGAGTTGATCAATCCAGGTGCATTTCGCTCCACGGTGCCCATTTTGTGACTAGCCTGACTTTTAGCTAAACCATCCTGGAAAGCTTTTTCTGGCTTGTGACAGGAGGCACAGGCCATCTCATTGCCTTCTGAGAGTATCGGGTCAAAGAATAAGAATTGACCTAGCTCTTTGAGTTTTTCGTTCTTGTCTCTATTAGAGATCCTGCTGTAATACTCAGCTCGCAGAAAGTCTTCATCGAAGAAACCTTCTGCCTGATAATTCACGGCTCCCAGCTTCGCTTTGTACTCATGTGGAAGTTCTATCATAAGACCTTTCTGCGCTTTTAGGATGTTCTCATAGAGCGGAAGAATCGAATTCCTTAATAGAGAGAGGCGATCGAGTTCTTCAAAATCAGCGTATTCAAGCTTGCGACTTATACTTTGAATCTGGTTGGTCATTTCAACCGCGATGTTCTGATTGTACTCTGAAATATCTTCCATATAGAGTTGTAGCAAAAAGGAGATGCTGTTGAAGACCGTTTTTGCTTCTTCAATGGAGTTAAGTGTTCCCGGTGCGTCAAAGCCGGTCAGGCCCAAACTAAAAGTACGAATGAGCTCGGTCCTGCATGCCTCAAAGATGTGTCGGTCATAAACCTTGATCCGACTTTGCACTTCTTCCAGTTGCTGGCAACTTTCATATAACTCTTTGCTGAGTTTTTTGATCTCTTCAGGGTCTGCCTCGCTTTCATCTGCTGCGATCTCATCCAATCGCTGAAGTCCCTTAGGTTCAAATATCACAAGATTCGGTGCTTTGCGTTCGATCTTAGGAAGAGGAGCTCCATTGATCTTGTCTGAGATCATTTGAGGGTCGAAGTATTCTGCCAGCACTTCAATTCGCTTGAAGTTCAATCGGCAAATGCGCACTTGTTCCTTGAAGTGCTTGAATTTCTTTTTTCCACTTACATAGTCCGCACTGATCATACTGAGCTCTTCGGTTGAGCCGCTTAACTCATTCAATCCATCAAGATAAAAACTGAAGGCTTTCGTTCTTGGATTCTCAGATTCATTCAGTGCGGAAAGAATAAAAATAGAACATAGGATAAGTAGGAGTGTAAGTGTTCTTTTCATGATTGAAAGATTGATGTTAACGAAAGAAGCCCGGGACGGATCCCAGGCTTCAGAAATATATTTGCTAATGCTTATTCAATGATGAGCTTTTTGGTCTCACCTTCTGCATTCTTGAGGAAGTAAGCACCAGGAGTGTAATCCATTACGTCAATTCTACTAACGTCGCGATACACTTTGATTCTTTTCCCTGTCATATCGTAAACAGCTACATCTGTTACTTTATTCAACTGTACCTCACGAGTTGCTGGATTAGGGAAGATATTGAAACCTTCTTCCTCCAGATCAACTTCTCCAAACACACTTGTTGGCGCCTTGTCGAATCCGTGGATTGCGATGGTCATTGAGTTGTTGTATGGATAAGGGTTGTCAGATGATGGGTGTTGAGAGTTTACCAGGATTGATTTCCCATCAGGCATTCCAATTGCACCAGTGATCTCAGCACCATAAGGAGCAACTGTGATTCTTTTTAGGTCCGAAAGACTTGGATTACTGATCGAAAGATCAAGAATGTACAATTCACAAGCTCTGTTCGTGATACCTGCTGGCATACGTCCGTTAGAAGTTCCGTTAAGGTCTTCACAGATCAATAGATAAGTTTGACCATTCAACTCACATACATTGATCCCATCAGGATTCGTAAGGTGAATATCAGGATAGTTAGAGATTGTTGGAGAACCAGAGAAATCAGGACCACCTTCAAGGAGAACAGAAATATCATCTGTACTTGGATCCAATACCCAGATCCGTCCATAGTAATCTACGTAGTCTGCAGAGTCAGGATGTGTTCCCTGTGAATTCGCTCTAGCCATCGTGTTAGGATTATGAACAGCTCCATCTAGATTATCATCTCTCCATCTACCGCCTGGGTTATCTCTACCCGTTGCAGTGAAGTAAACCAAACCTGTCTTAGGGTCAGCGCTGATCCACTCAACCCGGTTGAACATGGTTCCACCTGCAGCATTACACTCATCAGCAAAGTTCAACATCTTGTCCAGGTCAGTATTATCTATTTCAACCCATTTAGATGGAGAACCGTCGTGTTTGTATACATAAGTGGTTCCCTGAGTGAAATCTCCAGCGTTATCAGCTACGAACTTGGTAATGAAACCTGGTGTTGCATCAGATCCAACATAAACGGTTTTGTTGTCTGGCATTACTGCTCCACCTTCAAAACCCTGGCGTCCCCAGTTATACTGCTTTCTTACAGCTACAGCTTCTCGAGGATCGATCTCAACCATCCAGTTGTAGTTTTGGTACTTTACAAGTGTATCACCATTAAAGCCTGGGAACCCAGCAGGTGCAGGATTGCTCGGAGTACCTGTTCCAATCACGAAATCGTCAAGGTCTCTATCAACAATACTGTTGTTTGAGCTTCTGAACCACTCCTCAGCAGTCCAGATTCGACCATCAACAAGGGAAGTGATACCGCCACAGTTCATCCCAGTTGGGCCCACAGTGTTTACAAAGTCAACATTAAAGAACTTACCTGATCTACCGTCAGATAGGGTTTGGTCGATAATGTTCAGGGTATCTGATTCCTTTTTGACACGGAAAACAGTCATTCCCCCACCATCTCCGATCTTATCATCAGAGTTGATTCTTTCATGGTTTACGGAGATCCACCCCATGGATTCTCCAGAGGTATCAGCAGTAAATCCTATAAAGTCATGCCATTGCTTGGCAGTTTGTTCACCTGCGGCATTGCCGTAGGTTGCAGTAGTTTTAACTTTGTCCACGCCTCCTATAAATAGTGGTTGCATGGTCAAAGGTGATTTTGGCATTACGACAACGTCTGTAATGAAATTTGCATCGACAGTAGGATCGAACTGAATTTGAGCGTTCATGCTCATAGCAGCTGTTCCCAGTGCGGCAGTAAGTAAAAGTTTTTTCATTTTAAGTATTATTTGAACTAGAATTTGGATTGGGACAAAAGTGAAGCTCGGGGCTTAGCTTATTGTTAATTTCATTTTATAGCTGAATTACGCTTGTAAAACACTGAAATTGTATAAGATTCAGACAAACAATAGCTTAGGTTTTAGGTGTTAAGGAATATTCATCCTGAGTTGAAGTCTATTTTACCCCTGTATTAAGCCGCGCCTTTGTTTAGATTTGTTCTATGCAAAAGCTGAGTTGGCTCATTCTTTTTTTGGCTTGTTTTTCTCTATTAGGGAAAGCTCAGAGCTGGTGTAATCATCGCAAGTCGCTGAGCGTAAAATCGGATCCACGCGAGCAGCTATATGAAAGTTTGCATTACGACCTTTTCCTTGACTTCAAGTACAAAGCGATGTCAGAGATCAGAGGCGAGGCAAAGATCGATCTCTTAATGCACGTCGATACTACTGATATAGTGCTGGACATCAAATCTTATGATATCTATCAGGTCGATATTCCAGGAGCGCCTACTAGCTTCTCATTCAATGACTCTTTACTTCGGATCAGCAATACGGATGGATTTGTTGCTGGCGATACCTTGTCGATAGTGATTGAATATGGAGGCGAAACACATACCGAGTCTGCCAGGTTCGGTGGCTTTTTCTTCAAGCCTCCTTATGCCTATAATATAGGAGTGGCCTTTCAAGAGATCCCTCATAATTTTGGTAGAACCTGGTACCCTTGTCTGGACTATTTTACCAGCCGGGCAACATATACTACCCGCACCCTGACCTATGATGGTGATATTTCAGTTTCTGCCGGAGTACTCAGTATTGATTCCATTGTTCAGGGAGACACCTTGTATAGAGAGTGGGAGATGCGTGACCCCATACCTACATATCTTCACAGCATTTCCATCGCACCTTTTGAAAAACTGAGCTGGAATCATCAAGGTGTTAATAGTAGTTTTCCTGTTGAACTCTATGCGCTCTCAGCCGATACTGCTAATCTCAGAGGCAGCTTTGTGGATCTGGATAGTGCGATCAGCTACTACGAGGAATCTTATTACGATCACATGTGGCAAAAAGTAGGATACAGCATCTTGCCAATGAGTGGTGGAGCCATGGAACATGCTACCAATATTGCATATCCGAGCTTTGCAGTGAATGGAAATACAGACTTCGAGACCCTTATGGCTCATGAGCTTGCACATAGTTGGTGGGGTAATCTTGTGACATGCGATCGCGCTTCTGAGATGTGGCTAAATGAAGGCTGGGCATCCTTTTCAGAATATTTATTTCTGGAAAAAAGATACGGCTGGGAGAGAGCAGTGGAGGAGATCCAGAGTGTTCAATATGATGTCTTGAGAAATGCAGATCATGAGGAGGGTGGCTATCTGCCAGTCTCCGGAGTACCCGAGCCCTATATTTATGGTACCCATGTTTATGACAAAGGAAGTCTGGTAGCCCTGGCACTTCGAGAATATCTGGGAGATGATTTTGAATCGACGATCAGAACTTTTTTTGACCGAAACCAATTCGTTGATATCAATTCTGACAGCCTTCAAAACGAACTCGAGGCGATCACAGGTGAGTCTATGGACCATTTCTTTGAACCCTGGGTTAGAAGAGGAGGCTTTGTGGACTACTTTATTAAAGATATGCAAAGCAATAATGCTTCAGCAATCATGACTGAGCTGCAGCAGACCCTCACTGGGACGTCTTATTCATATAATGATGTGCCACTCGAGCTGAGTTTCATTTATGATGATCTGTCTAGAACTACACACAGTGCTTTTGAAGCGTCTTATAGCATGAACAAAAGCCCAGAACATATTATCGTTAATGCGGAGAACAAGTTACCTCTGGCATGTACATGGGATGAGGTGATCACCGATCAGAATGGTGCATTAAACCTGGCAAGGGTAGACCTTGGATTAAGTGTAAGTGGACTTCAGGATTCAGCCTGGATAAGAGTTGAGCAACACTGGAGCCCAGCGCCAATTGAGCTAGATAATGCCATTGATCTAAAAGTGAAGATCTCAGGAGATCGCTATTGGCGTATTTTGAGTATTTCAGATGTTCCGTTTAGCAGTACTGCCATTTTGAGATACGATGGAAGAGAGCCATCCCGGCTGGATTCCGAACTCAATGGGGTGCATGAAGACAGCATAGTATTGCTTTATAAGCCACTTTACAATGGAGAATGGGAGCTCTTTGATCACTACAGTCAGAATAAGGTTGGAAATGACAATGATGCCTTTGGGATCTTTGATCTGTCTGAGGTACCGGATGGAAATTATGCGATTGGGATCATAGATGAAACGGTTTCTCTGGAAGACCAGTATGAGCAAAATATCTATTTCTACCCGAATCCAAGTAATGGAGAGATCAGACTTTCCGAAAAGGCAATAGATCTGAATTTGGTTCGAATATTGAACATGGAAGGTAAATTGATGATGGAAAGAAGCGCTGACGCCGGTTGCACGATCGATCTAAGTGAATTCGGGCCTGGAATATATTGGATAGAGTGGAGTGGTGAAGCAACTACGATCAAAGAGAAAGTCGTGATTCAATGAGGTCCCTGATCATCTTCTTATTATTCATTTTTTCAAGCCTATATGTCTCGGCTCAGGTTGATTTTAAGCATTACAACTATGCCATAGACCTCACTAAGATCCCTCAGATAGAAGTTATTGCACGCCTGGATGGTGAAAAGCTCGCTGATACAAAGCGGGTTTTAGTGAATCTGGAGTCAGCCGGGATAAAGAAAGGAATGTCGGTAAAGCGCATCTATGATGAAAGAAATAACCCGATGCGCTATCGACATACTAAAGATAGCCTTTGGATCTACTTCAATAATATCGCTCCAGGTCCCTTCAGTATTTTTGTGGATTACTACGGTATTCCAAAAGATGGTCTCATCATTACTAAGAATAAATGGGGAGCAAGCACTGTCTTTGGAGATAACTGGCCTAACCGTGCCCGCCATTGGTTAGCGTTGCTTGATCACCCCTCAGAAAAAGCAAGCGTAGAGTTTCTGGTGCGGGTGAGGGATACCAGTCAGTGTATCGCCAATGGAGAACTGATGAACGTGATCAATATTGATGATACGAGCAAGATCTATCATTGGAAATCGAAAGTGCCCTTGCCGTCGAAGGTTATGGTAGTTGGTGCCACAAATTTTGCCATAGATACGGTTCCATATCGATCTAATATTCCATTGACATCCTGGGTATATCCCCAAGAAGCTGAGTCTGGGTTTAAGGAGTATGAAAAGGCTGCGACCATATTGGAGTATTTTGAGTTGAGAATTGCTCCATATCCTTATGCAAAGCTGGCTAATGTTCAGTCAACCACACGATATGGTGGCATGGAGAATGCCAGTTGCATATTTTATCATGAAGGATCGACCAAGGGGGATGGCAGCTCGGAGATGTTGATCGCTCACGAGATCGTACATCAATGGTTCGGGAACTCAGCAAGTGAGTCTGATTGGGCCCACTTGTGGTTGAGCGAAGGTTTTGCTACTTATCTCACTGAGGTTTATCGGCAGGATCAACAAGGAGATGAAGCCTTTAATAAGTCTATGAACAGAAATGCTGCTATTGTCTTTCAATATTTTGAAAAAGACCAGCGCCCCATGGTGGATACATTGGAGACGGACCCCAATAAATTATTGAATCCTAATGCTTATCAGAAAGGAGCATGGGTTCTCCATATGCTCAGGGATAGTATTGGTGATGAAGCTTTTTTTGGAGGCATAAAGAACTACTACAGGGCAAATGAGTTTGGAAATGCAGATTCAAAAGAGCTTATCTCTCATTTCGAGGAAGCACATGGCGAGGAATTGTGGTCATGGATCGCTAAGTACCTTTATCAACAAGGGCACCCAAAGCTGAAGGTCGCCTGGTCCTATAAGAACGGAAAAATAAATTTAAGCTTTAAGCAGACCCAGAAAGCAGATTTTGGTCCCTTGTATTTTGAGTTGTGCTTGAGTAGGGGAGTTGATGAATTGCTTATTCCGGTCCGTATGAATACCAGAGAGCTCGAACTCAAGGAGAAGTTGAGCTTCTACCCCATGAAAATTGGCGCAGGAGACGCACATCGTCTGGTTGAGCTTGAGTTTCGAGGGCTGAACTAAGCCCAACTGCTCAAAATTCCTTAAATTGAGCGCTCAAATGAGCTAATCTATTAATCAATCAAAACAGACTATGAAAAAAACAATTCTACTTCTTTGTTTCGTAGGCCTGGTCAGCATGGGTTCATATGCCCAATCGCGGATCACAGCCTCGATCTCTGTGTCACAAAACCCTGAGCTGGTAGCAGATGCTGGAGCAGACATGAGTGATACCACCGGAAATACGGTGACCATCGGAGCCACACCCTCTGCAACCGGGGGGGACGGAGCTTACGCTTATTCCTGGAGTCCGGGTGCTACACTCGATGACTCTACAATTGCTAACCCAACTCACACAGTAGGAAGTTCAAATGTGACCTTCACACTTGATGTGACGGATGGTTTGAATTGTTCAGCTTCTGATGATGTGACTGTTAATGTGCAGATCGTTTCGATCAACGAGATCGAAAAGGCAAGCTTTCTTGTGTACCCAAACCCGGCGAGCAGTGAGTTGCACATTCAAGGTCTTGAGTCTTTAAAAGGTCTCAATGCGAGCTTGAGTGATATCAACGGCAAAACGTTCAGAGCTATAGTTCTGGAAGATGGAATGAATAAAATGGATGTTTCTGATCTGAGTCCAGGTGTTTATCTCTTGAAGGTGAGCAGCGACGCAGATGAGTATCAATCTAAAATTGTAATTGAGTAATGCTAAAGACGATGAAAAAGATATTTACACTGCTACTTGTGGCAGTCTTGGCAACTGTCAACTACAGCTATGCCCAACAAACAATTCAGGGTTTAGTAAATGATACCGCTGTGATCGACCTCGGAACGGTAAGAGGAAGCATACAGTGGGAAAAAAGCACGGATAACAGCACTTACACTGCTATCTCTGGAGAAACGAACTCAACTTTGAGTTATGTGGTGGACCAACTTCCACTTTACTTCAGAGCGGTGATCACGGAGGGAACTTGTGACCCGATCACTACTTCGTATGTTGAGGTGACCAGTTCTATTGTTCCTCCTACTGTTACTACAGCAGCTATTACCAATATCAGTCAGAACGGCGCTGATGGAGGAGGAAATGTTACCGCTGATGGAGGGTCAAATGTTATTGCACGTGGATTGTGCTGGAGTACATCCTCTAATCCTACAGTGAATGACTTTACTTCCAATGCTGGAACAGGGACAGGCGCTTTTACTAGCTCTTTATCTGGTTTGAATCCTGGTACTTTGTATTATGTGAGAGCATATGCAGTGAATCAGGCTCTTCAAAGCACGCCAGGTTATGGAAACGAAGTTCAGTTCATCACAACTGGTGGATACCAGATCGGTGATACTGGTCCTGGAGGCGGAAAGATCTTTTACCTTGACGGAAGCGGCGGCGGAATGGAAGTTGCGCTAAGTGATGTAGGTGGGCTTGAGCCATTTGGCTGTAGCGGAACTACAACTGGCGCTTCAGGAACTGCTGTGGGTACTGGGGATGCAAATACTGCCTCTATCGTTCAAAACTGTGGAGCCTCAAGTGCTGCAAACTTCTGTGATACTTTATCTTCAGGAGGTCAGAATGATTGGGCGCTTCCATCGGTTGATGAGTTAGATTCTATTTATACCAATTTGGTGAATATTGGAAGTCCAGCGATCACGATCAATACGGTGAATGATTATTGGTCTTCATCTGAGACTGGTCCTTCAACTGGATTTAGCTACAACTTCAACTTTGGTATATCAACTAACGTTACCAAGACCACATCATTCAGAGTTCGATGTGTAAGAGAGTTCTAGTATAAGCTGGATATAAAGCAATAAAAAAGCCCTGTTGAATATTCAACAGGGCTTTTTCTTTAGCTAGTAGATGAGCTTACTCTTCTACTACCTGGAATTCGATTTGTCCAACCACATCTCTCATGATCTTAACCTCAGCGGTATAAGAACCAAGATTCTTGATCGGTTCGTTCTCAATACGGATGTTCTTACGATCCACGTCAACTCCGATCTTTTTGATAGCATCAGCCAGTTGAATGGTGTTCACTGATCCGAAGATCTTCCCACCTTCACCAGCTTTGGCTCCAACCTGAACATCTGCATCCTGTATCTTCTTAAGATCAGCTTCTGCCTGTTCTTTCAACTTCTCGATCTTGTGAGCACGCTGACGCATATTCTCCTCACGAACTTTGATCTCAGATTTAGTTGCAACAACTGCTTTTCCTTGTGGAATGAGGTAATTGCGTCCGTATCCGTCTTTAACACTAACCAGGTCGTCTTTCAGACCAAGGTTCTCAATGTCTTCTCTAAGAATTACTTCCATGATCTTTCCTCCTTATTTTAATTGATCAGCCAGATAAGGCATTAATGCAAGATGACGAGCTCGTTTAACTGCTTGAGCCACTTTGCGCTGAAATTTCACTGAAGTTCCAGTTATCCTTCTAGGAAGAAGTTTTCCTTGTTCGTTCACGAACTTCAAAAGGAATTCTGGATCCTTATAATCAACATACTTGATGCCGCTCTTTTTGAAACGACAATACTTTTCTTTCTTGATCTCAATGTTGATCGGGGTGAGATATCTAATCTCTGATTCTTTTTCTGCCATTTTCGTAAAATTTAAGATTAAGGTTCTACAACATCAACTGTCTTAGGTTCTGCTTTTGCTCTTTTGGCGCGCTTATCAGCCCAGGCAATAGCATGCTTATCGAGTTTCACGGTCAGGAAACGGATAAAACGCTCATCGCGCTTTAACTCAGTTTCGAGGGGAGCAATGTTCTCTCCATCCACTTGATACTCAAATAGGTAATAAAAACCAGTTGACTTTTTCTGAATAGGGTAGGCCAGCTTTCTCAGACCCCAATCTTCTTTGTTTACTACTTTGGCCTTGAATCGTTTGAGCCATGACTCAAACTTCTTCACTGCTTCCTTTGCCTGAGCATCAGACAAAACGGGAGTTAAAATGAAAACAGTTTCGTAATGATTCATTTGTTAATTGATTTAGTTCGTAACTTTAATTGTATCCTCAAAAGAGGGCGGCAAAGATATAAATTAATCCCTTTAAAAATCTCATAATCAGAGTAGAATAAAATGGCCAAAAAAGAGATCGACTGGAGCGGACTAGAATCGAAATTGGAGAAGATGGACTATCCTACCGTTTATCTCTTTAAATTCATTTTTCCCAATGATAATCGCACATTAGCCCTTGTAGAGGGTCTCTTTGGTGAGGAGGCTCAGGTTCGTATCAATAAATCAAGAAAAGGAAACTACCTCAGTGTTTCTGCAAAAGAAATGATGTTATCTGCAGAAAAAGTGATCGAACGCTATAAAAAGGCAGCGGAAATAGAGGGTGTTATGTCGCTCTGATCTTTCGCAAGCGGAACCAGGGTATAATCAAGCTTATGAATACGATCATCAACCCCAAATATTCTCTACTTCCTTCGATGTAGGCTTCTTCTGCTTTCATTGACCGGGCCAGGTCGGCCAGATCATGCTCACTCAACCATTCGATCATCTCTGGTAAGTAAATAAACGACCAGAGCAAGGCAATCGACATCAATGTGAGATGAGCAATCGACCTGTAGCGTTTTAAAAAGTGCATCAAATGTGCTGCAGCGGTCAGTAAATAGAAGCCTGTCCAAATAATGGGGTCAGGATCGTTCAGCTGCACAGCCGCAAACGAAATGAAGATCAAAGACCAGAAGAGAGCCCAATAGCGCATACCCAAAGATAGTTTTTGAGACTTTTCAACAAGGCTCGTCCTCCACAGAGAGGAAAACTATATTTGTTTACGAATAGAGCCATGGAAAATTACGTTGTTTCAGCTAGAAAATACCGGCCACAGAAATTCAGTGATGTGGTTGGTCAGGGTTCGATTACCCGAACGCTAGAGAATGCGATCAAGAGTAGCCACCTGGCTCAGGCTTTTCTGTTTTGTGGCCCGAGAGGAGTTGGTAAAACAACCTGCGCCCGTATTCTTGCTAAGGTGGTGAATACACCTGATGGAGAGGATGTAGATCCCAATGAAGATTTTGGCTTCAATATTTTTGAGCTGGATGCGGCATCGAATAACTCCGTTGATGACATTCGCTCGCTAACCGATCAGGTTCGAATTCCTCCGCAAGTTGGTCAATTTAAGGTCTACATCATTGATGAGGCCCACATGTTGAGTCAGTCGGCATTCAACGCCTTTTTAAAGACACTGGAAGAACCACCACCCCATGCTATTTTCATTTTGGCCACAACCGAAAAGCACAAGATCATCCCTACCATCCTGTCCAGGTGTCAGATCTTTGATTTTAAGCGAATTGAGATCAAGGACATGGAAGCGCATCTCTCCACCATTGCAAAAGAGGAGGGAATAGAAGCTGAATCTGATGCGCTCCATCTCATTGCAGAAAAAGCGGATGGCGCACTTCGGGATGCTTTGTCAATATTCGATCAGGTCGTTTCCTTTTCAGGAAAGAACATTAGCTACAAATCGGTTGTAGAGAACCTGAACATTCTCGATTATGATTACTTCTTCAGGGCGGCAGATCATATTCGCAAGCACGACATTCCAGGAGCTATGCTTCTTTTTGATGAGGTATTGAACAAAGGATTTGATGCCCATCACTTTGTAAATGGTTTGGGGTCTCACTACAGAAACCTATTGGTGTGTAAAGATGAGTCTACGCTTGGCCTACTTCAGGTTGGCGACAATATTCGAGCGAAGTACCTTGAGCAGTCGAAGAAGATCGAGCAGAATGATCTTTTAACTGGACTAAAGGTGATCGCCCGGGCCGATGTGGAGTATAAATCGAGCAAGAATCAGCGTCTTCTGGTGGAGATCGCTCTTTTGCAACTATGTTCTATTGGCGCGGAGCTCGAAAAAAAAAAGACCCTTAACGACAGAATAGACATCATTCCGGTAGGTACCATTGCTCTGCCTTCCAAAAAGGAGGCGAAGGTCATAGATGAGCATCAAAAAGCGGATGATCACAAGCAAAAGCAATCAAAGGAAGAAGAAGCAAAAGCACCTATAGAGCCAGTAGCAGAGGCAAGCGCTGAAATTAAGGAAGAACCCAAGCGAGCTCCCAAAAAGGAACCTGATGAGTCAAAACCCAAAGCAAAGCAGGTATCAAGCTCTGAGGAAATAGGTCTGACGATCTCTATCGGCGATGTCCTTCAACAAGAGGATGAGCAGGAAGAGGATGCCGAAGAAGATCTGAGTGGAAAGCCGAGAGATGAATTCAGCGAAGATGAATTTACTGTCTGGTGGAAAGAATACGGAAAGACTCTTCATGAGGAAGGCAGAAGGTCCCTTGGAACGATGCTTTCCAAGTATGACCCGGAGATCAGAGAGAATAATACAGTTGTTCTAACACTCGACAACAAAGCGCAGCTCAATGAATATAATGCGAACAAGCAAGAGCTCCTCAACGTGATGCGAAAGCAGTTCAATAATTATGGGATCAAGCTTGAGTATACTTTGGAGGTTAAAAAGACGCAACGTAAATACTACACCAACAGGGAGAAATTTGAGCGCATGAAGGAGCTCAACCCCAAGTTGCAGGACCTGCAGCGCGAGCTTGGCCTAGATCCGGATTATTAAGGATAGGGGTTAGGGATTAGGGAACAGAGGCTGGAATTTAGAGGCTAGAATTCAGAGGCTAGAGGCTAGGATCTAGAGACCAGAGATCAGCGCGCTGTCGGCAAGCCTTTGGCGGCCGATGGAGATTAGAGGCCAGAGGCCAGAGGACGGAGGACGGAGGACGGAGGACAGTGGTTTGGGTGTAAACCTTAAAAGATAAATCTTGATGCCTAGATCCTATTCCCCCGATCCTAACCCCTCGATCCTAACCCCTCGACCCTAGATCCTAACCCCTAGATCCTAAATCCTAACCCCTAGTTCGTTCAATCCATTTTACTTAAATTCGTCGTCCTCTCAAAAAGAGCTAATATTTCACAATTATGAAAAAGATCATGATCGCCTCGGCCTTATTCATGGCCACTGTATTCACAGCTTGTAATAACCAAACTGAGCAATCAGAAGAAAAGAAAGACTACCTCAGTGTAGACAATGACCCTATGGAGACGCGTATTTATACTCTTGAGAATGGAATGAAAGTTTACATCTCTGTGAACAAGGAAAAGCCCAGAATTCAGACAAATATCGCAGTGAGAGCAGGATCAAAGAACGATCCGGCAGATGCTACCGGACTGGCTCATTACCTTGAGCACATGCTCTTCAAGGGCTCTTCTCAGATCGGTACGATGGATTGGGCAAAAGAAGGTCCTCTTTTGAAGAAGATCTCTGATCTCTATGAGCAACATAGGTCAACAGTTGATCCAGAAGAGCGAAAGAAGATCTACTCACAAATTGATTCAGTGAGCTATGAAGCGGCAAAATTTGCGATTCCTAATGAGTACGATAAAATGATGTCTTCACTTGGAGCAAAAGGTACCAACGCCTTTACTTCTTATGAACAAACGGTTTATGTGAACGACATTCCTACCAACGAATTTGAGAAATGGCTCATGCTGGAGTCTGCTCGATTTAAGGAGTTGACACTGCGTTTATTCCACACTGAGCTGGAAACGGTTTACGAAGAATTCAATCGAGGTCAGGACAACGATTACAGAAAAGTATATTCGGCTGTTGACAGCCTGCTTTTTCAAAAACACCAGTATGGAACTCAAACTACCATTGGAAGGGGTGAGCACCTGAAGAATCCTTCCATGGAGAAGATTCATGAGTATTTCAGCACTTATTATGTGCCGAATAACATGGCGATCATTCTGGCAGGCGACATCAACCCTGAAGAAGCCATTAGCAAGATCAAAAAGTACTTTGGAACCTACGAGTCCCAGCCAGTTCCTGAATTTACTTATGAAAAAGAAGAACCGATTACTGAACCTAGAGAGGCAACTGTTTTAGGGCCAAGATCTGAGTCTGTGACACTTGGTTTTAGAATGAACGGAACCGGATCTGATGATCCAATCATGGCCAGCCTCCTGAGTCAGATCATGTATAACGGTCAGGCTGGATTGATCGACCTGGATCTGGTTCAAAAACAAAAAGTACTTGGTGCGTATAGCTACGCAAGCGAGCTAAAGGATTACTCAAAGTTTGTGCTTTCGGCTGAGCCAAAAGAAGGACAGGAATTAGAGGAGGTAAAAGATCTCCTTTTAACCGAGATCGAAAAGTTCAAGAAAGGTGAATTTGAAGACTGGATGCTTGAGGCAAGTGTGAACAACTATCGCTTGCAGCAAAAGAAATACCTTGAGAATAACTGGTATCGAGCAGCGGTTATGAGAGACGCCTTCATCACCGATAAGAATTGGGAAGAAGTAGTGAATATCGATAATAAACTCGCTTCCATTACCAAAGATGAGTTGGTTGCTTTTGCCAATGAAAAGCTGAAAGACAACAACTATATCGTGGTTTACAAGAGAACAGGTGAAGACAAGAGTCTGCATAAGGTTGAAAAGCCGAAGATCACACCGATTGAGATCAATAGGGAAGTGCAATCTGGTTTTGCTCAATCTTTTGATACCCTCGAGTCTGAAAGACTGGATCCGCTTTTTGTGGACTATGAAAAAGCACTCGATGAGGTTGAATTGAGCAACGGATTGAAGCTTACCTATTCCAAGAATGAGAATAATGACCTATTCTATCTCTATTATATTCTCGATATGGGTACCAATCATGATAAGAAATTGGAAATGGCCCTTAAGTACCTTCCTTTCCTTGGAACTGACAAATACTCTGTTGAGGATCTTAAAAAGGAATTCTTCCGAATGGGTGTGGAATACGATGTATTTGCATCTTCTGATCAGGTCTATGTTTACTGTAGCGGACTTGAAGAGAACTTTGAAAAAGGAGTGGAGCTTTTTGAACACTTGCTCGCGAATGCTCAGCCAAATGAAGAGGCACTAGCTGAAATGGTGAACGATCAGATCAAGGAACGCGGAAATATGAAGCTTGAGAAGTTCTACATCCACCGATATGGATTGGGAAGCTATGCGAAATATGGAGAGAAGAACTACTTTAATGATGTGCTTTCTGATGAAGAATTGAAGTCTACTTCAGCTCAAGAATTAGTGGATAGGATCAGGTCGATTAGTTCCTATAAGCATGAGATCTTCTACTATGGGGCTCGTGAGAAAGGACAATTGACCGAGGCTCTTCCAAAACTTCACAATGTGGAATCTGAATTGAAGACTTACCCTGAGGAAACAATGTTTGCCGCCGTTCCAAATGATAAGAACAGGGTGTACTTTGTGGATTATGATATGGTACAAACAGAGATCCTTTTGGTATCTGAGGACGGTAAATTCGACAAATCAGTATGGCCATATTCACGCCTCTTCAATGAGTACTTTGGTAGTGGCTTGTCGTCTATCATCTTCCAGGAGATCAGGGAGTCGAAAGGACTAGCCTACAGCGCTTATTCGTATTACTCATTAGCCAGACGCAATGACTATCCAAGCTTTGTACAGGCTTATGTTGGTACGCAGCGCGATAAACTTGCTGAGGCAGTGCGAGTGCTATTGGAGCTCATGAGCAATATGCCTGAGGCGAATGATCAATTCGAAGATGCAAAGCTCGCTGCCCTCAAGAAGATCGAATCTGAGCGTATCGTAAATCGCGAAGTTTATTGGAACTATCGATCTCTTAAAAAGCGCGGAATCGATTATGATATTCGAAAAGAGCATTACGAGACGATCAAGAATATGAGTCTGGAAGATCTAAAGAAATTCTTCAACGACCGTGTAGCGGATCGAAAGTACACATTCTGTGTGATCGGCAAGAAAGCGGACATGGACTTTAATGTTTTAGCAAATCTGGGTGAAGTGAAAGAGCTTAGCTTGGAAGAGGTGTTTGGATATTAGGATTTAGGGGTTAGGATTCAGAGGTCAGGATTTGGGAGTCGGCTTTGCTCTTCGAAGTGCAACGAGGAAGAGTATTCAGGAGTCGGAGGTCAGAGACTAGGATCTAGGCTTAGTTCACGCTGCAGGTCACAGGAGAGAAAAAGCAAAACCGCACAATGCTTGCCTTGAGTACTTCGAAGGGATTTCAACCAAAAAATAAGTCTTTAGATAAAGGCATTTAGAAGTTGGTTACATGCAAAATCTGATTTTCATTTCGTGAGCAGTTAGGAAGGAATTAGATTGCACTGAAAGCAGAAGAATTGCATAACCACTAGTTTGCCGTTACTTCGAAAAGCGAACAATTATTTTGGCTTATTTTTATGGTGAGTTTGTCAAAGGCCAAAATTGTTTATGCTAAAGGATTAAACTAGGTAGAGTTTCCAGGTATATGTCTTACCTCCTCCGTATTGCAGTACTTTGATTAGATTTTAAAGCATGAGCGTATTCATCAATACTTGTATTAGAGGATGTCTCAAGGAATACTTTCTAAGAGCTTTAAGTATGCTCCTGCTGTTCTCTTTTTATGCTTGCACTAAGGTTGATGAGAAATACAAGGTGATCATTTTTGAAGAAGACTTTGATGAGGCTGGTGATTGGCGAGTTATCCAATCAAGCTTTAGCCGTGACCAAACAACGGATGAATTTTACGTTACTAGAGATACTGTGCAGGCCCAACCAGAAAATGGACAGATATCATTGAGTTCTTTCGAATTATTTGGAGAGGGTTACTCTAATATTGCACGGTTGGAACTTGATTGCGAAGGAATTTGTGATCAGTTAAATGATGCTGACTCGGTTCTAGTTGAGTTAGATGTCAATTACTCTGGCGGAGGGAGACTAAAATCAAGCTATGTTGTAATACAATTCGGGTCCCATTTGGTAAATTTGATTATTCCTTATGGACAAAACTTCAAGCTTTTATACAAGATCAGTAACGAAATGGTTGTGGATAGGGTAAGGTATCCTTATGAGCATGAACCGACAACGCAATTTGTTCCATACCCATTAGAAATCAAGAGTAACTCTAGTTTTATGCTCGAATTAGTTCCTTCTGGTTTTGTAACAGAAGGTTTAGATGAAGGTTTAAGTTTAGACGCTTTGCGCGTAATAGCAAGTTATGATGATTAGGCTTATTTGTTAAACATATTAAGAACTCAACTCTGGCAAGCTTGCCTGAAAACAACGTTTTCACTTCTTGATTTAATCATATTTTCGTACCTAAAACCTTCAGATTCTCGAACCATTAGACCATCGGACTATCAGACTCTCGTTTGCTAAGCTGGGGGACTCAGTTTAAGGAAGGTTGTCGAAGCACAGACCCTCAGACTACCAAACTACCATCTCTTCCGCTAAAGCTCCAGCTCCTACTCCGTAGATTTACTTCGAAGGAGTAGCGGAGCAAGCCAACTACCTACCTATCTACCTATCTACCTATCTACCTATCTACCTATCTACCCAACCCCTATCTCTTCGCAAAATACCAATTCACACTCAGCCAGAAATCATTTCTGACCAGATCAGCAGGAAAGCGAGCGTGCCGGTAATCCAGGCCAAATTCCAGGCGATTGTCTGAGTTGAATTGATAACCAATCATAGGTACAAACCTCAACTCATATTGAAGGGGAGTCTTGAATATTTCGTTGCGACTTCTTGCCAGGAATTCAAGGTTATTCCTTAAATACCATTCTTTTGGATCGAGCGACGCTCCCTGAAATGGGAATAGATTACTCAAACGGTAGCGGAGTCTGTAATTGAATTTCTTGAGATCATCACTTTCTTGCTCAAAACGAATTCGATGGGAAAGAAGGTAGCCCTTAAAACCTCGAACAAAACTGTATTGCTGGGTAAAACGATGAATCCATGAAGCAGTCGTGTGTCGGGCCATATAGCCTATTGCGACCTTATTGTTCAGGTTGATCTTTCTTGAGAACATCAAGGCCAGATCACTTCGTTCGTATAACTCACTGTAAGCGGACTCTGGAAGAATTACTCCTGGAATACGCTGAGTAACGATCTGCCTCGATTCCAACTTCACATTCAACTCGTGATTCAAAAAGAGCTTTTTGTTGAAGTTGAATGATGGGAGCGTTCCTACTCTTATGTCTGCAAAGTTCTGTTGCTGTCCATATATTATAGCTGGAGCACATAGCAGGAATAGATAAACGGATATGTGCCTGAATTTGATCAATATTCCAGAACGTCTGTATTATTAAGAATAAAAACGGCTCTTGAAAGGAAAGTACCATCGTATTCAAAAAGGTACTCCCATTTTTCATGTTTTCCATCGGTGGTGGTGCGCACTACAAGCTCATACCGCACTTCCAATTCATCAAAGTTAGGTTCAGACTGAAGCAGTTTTATCAAGTCTGATTCCTTTCCTCTTAGCTGATATTGACATTTGAAGATCTTGTAGCGATCATGACGTTGATCCAGTTCAGCTTCGATCTTATTCAGCAATTCTTCATCAAGATCATCTTCATCACAATCAAATTCGATGTCCTCAAGTACTCCAAGGGTGTCAAACTCAATGCTCACGTCCCAGTCAAAGAGCTCTGATTTGGCTTCTATGGAGTGTTTCTTTAATTGTTCTTCCCGGTACCACTTCAGCTTCTCATCAAAGCTTATTTGATCGATAAAATTCAGTGCCTTTGGAGGGACCTCTGATCTTTTGATCCGGAATTCTTTTTCAACCTTGATCTGCCCTATCAGCATAAATGGAAGGCAAAATAAGGTCACGAGTATGCTTGACTTTAAGTGCATTTGTTCAAAATTAGGATAAAACTAACTTCGCGATATGTGCCACAGAACCCTGATTTTATGTCTGATGATTAGTTTAATTTCTTGTAATGAGGAAGTTAAGCCTGAAAAGTCAGTTCAAGAAGTAAAGAATACGGAGCAGCAGCCAAAAAAGAAAAAACGAAAGTCTCATTCGGGTCGCGAGTTTGATCTACCAAAACTTACGAGTGAAAACTGCGAGGAGCTATTGCTTGAATATGGTAAGGAGAACCCGGAGACCAGGCTTAAGCTTATTACGCCTTTGGGTGAGATCAAGATCCGACTTTACAAGAACACACCAATTCATCGGGCGAACTTCGTCTATCTCACCAAACAAGATTTCTATGATCAAACGGTGTTCTATCGGGTGATCGATACCTTTATGATCCAGGGGGGAAATAGTGATTCCTGGGAGACCCAGCGAGTGAAGGCTGATATTGGAAAGTACACCCTACCGCCTGAGATCAGAAATGAGAACTTTCATAAGCGAGGTGCAATTGCCGCGGCTCGCAACTACAAGAACAACCCAAATAAAATGTCATCCCCTTTTGTGTTCTACATCGTTCAGCGAGGTCCCATCGATGAAGCAGGTATGCGCTACATGGAGATAGAGGAGGGGAAGACCTATTCACCTGAGGTGAGAGCGCATTATAAAACATACGGAGGTGTGCCAGGTTTGGATGGTGAACACACTGTTTTTGGCGAAGTGATCTCTGGTATGGATGTCGTGGATGCCATCGCCGAGGTTGAAACCGATGGAAAGGATTGGCCCAAAGATCCGGTTTGGATCAAAATGGAGGTATTGAATTAGTGCTTTATCCACCTTTTGACGGTGACCTGACCAGATTGATTAGAAGCTTTTAAAAAGTATGTCCCTGACTCTAGATGTCGTATTGGGATTCCACTTGCTGTACTTTCAAATTGCATACTTTGTCCAGACATATTGAAGATCTGAAGATCCGTGACCTTGCTCTCAGGCCAGTTGATGTAGAGTATTTCTGAGGCAGGGTTTGGAGTGATCAAGAGATTTGAGCTCTTAAACTCATTCAGTCCAACAGCGGAAATCAGCGCACAAAAAGAAGTATCGACACATCTGTTCCTACTTACAATAACGGAAAAGAAGGCATTATGGGGAGCTATAAAATCTCTGCTGGTGTCACCGTGCATTAAATTACCTGCATCACAATCGAACCATTGATAATTTACATCAATTGCTACTGCAGATAAGGTTATTGGACTAAGTTGAACGAGTTTTGTGTTGATTGAGTCTACATTCAGATTTGTGGTCTGAATCAAAAAATCATCAGGGGCCTGTTCAATGGTGTCTGT
>CBFHWY010000047.1:0-21321 GCA_965659675.1 Salibacteraceae bacterium
AATAGTGCTGTATAACTGTTCTCTACCAAATTCCCTTGGGAAAACAAAGCGTCCCGTTGACGCAATATGAGTATAGTTCAGCGTTAAAATGTGGTTTCCAAACTTATAGCCTGCTCTTGACGATACCAGGTTGGTACGATGGCTTAGATCATAATACCCATGTCCATCCGCTACCATGCCTCCATTACCGATGGGGTCTTGTCGCAGGTATTGTACACCGGCAATCCAATTGTTTTTATTCAGGTCGATTTGTCCGATCGCAGTATTCACGATATTGTCCAAATAATATTCCCATACAGATCCTTTTATCTGATCGCTCAGAATGAACTCAGTACCAAGAACACCTATGCCTCCTGAAACAAGTCGCCCTTCATACTCGGCTTCCGTGCCATCAGTGAAGTATCCATTGTCATAAATCCCAATGGCATCATTGATATTGTACCAATCGGTAACTGATCGCGGACTTGCGCGCCAAAAATATCCAAGCTCAAAGCGCACATTGCTCAACTCACGGATATCACCCCAAATTCCCTCAAAAACGTAGGGTTTCATCCTGGAATCTTGTGGGTTCAGCAAGGGAGTCTTCTTGTTGAGTTTCCCTATTTCAAAATAGGAGTTCCCAAAATTGTAATACAAAAAGAGCTCTTCCAGGCGGTCGAGGTCTCTTCTGTTGTGTTCATCTTCAAGATCAAATAATTGTCTTTCATACCGGGAGCCATCCTCAGCAACTGGGTCTTTTCGAGTGATATCATTGCTCGCAACATTGAACACGAATATTCCCTGCACACCCACTTGAAATCCATGGAATTCAGCAGTGGTATATCCCAATCTACCACCCCAGGCATTGGCGAAATAGTCATAAAAGTCTCCTTGATTTATGGTCGCCATCGAATAGTTTCGAATATTTCCACTGACCACACCATGAGTAACGAAGTCCTTAATATTTCTTATGGTAGAATCTGTGTGTGATTTAAACACCTTCCTATGATGCTCAGTATCTTCAAAGTCCTCTATCTGGGCGTTTAGAGTTGCCCCTAAAAAAAGACTTATTGATATGAGGACCAATTTCCTCATCCCAGAATATATGGAAGGATTATGTGAGTCATAAGTAAACCACCAATGAAGAATCCAATGACTGCAACAAGTGACTGCCACTTAAGCTGGCTGAGCCCTGTAATGGCGTGACCGGAAGTGCATCCGTCGGCATACCTTGTTCCAAACCCGATCAGGAATCCTCCGATCGCCAGGAAAATGAAGTTTTGCCACTGGAACATGGCCTCCCATCCAAACAACTCATCGGGTACAAAGGAGCCTCCCGGATTTGCAATTCCCAGTGCCTTCAAACTTTCTATGGTTTTGGGATTAAGATCGACCGTAGCGTCTGGAGTAAGGTAGTTTCCAGCAATAAAACCGCCGAGGACCGTACCCAGGACGAATATCAAACCCCAGGTATTCCCTTTTATGTCTACTTTAAAAAAGTCTGAAACCCGACCTGCACCGCACATGGTACAAAGGGTCTTCAGGTTAGAAGAAATTCCAAAGCGCTTCCCCAAAAAGAGGAGAAGAAACATGCTCAAGGTGATCAGTGGTCCGGCCACATACCATGGCCAGGGTTGGTATATTAAGTCCATATGCAGATGATATTTGATCTGCGAAGTTAAATGCTCAAGGGAGTCCCTAAAGTGATTAAGGTCACATCTAAAGCTGAGTATCGACAGCTTAGGCTGTTGCTTTCGCTTTCAGGCGAGATTTGAATCTCATGATCAAACTGATGATCAAAAGAACCCAGGGTGTACCGTGCATCAGAAAATCGAACCAGTCCATGGGCTGCATTCCTACAGCACCCCCGGCTATCCACTTCAATTTACCCCAAATGTGTGGTTCAGGAAAAAATGGAGCGAGTCCAAGACCTAAACTGAGTAATAGCAACAGCTGGGTGTTCTCTAGTAGCTTTTTCATGAGGCGAGATGTGGTTGGATGGCCTGAAGGATATTTTCCTTAGGAAGTACTCCCGACTGCCTCCAAAGTTGTTGACCATTTTTGAAGAGGATCATGGTTGGAATTCCGCGTATCTGATACTTTGCAGCTACATTAGGGTTAACCTCAGTATTCACCTTGATGATCTGGATCTTTTCCCCGAGCTCGTCCTTTACATCTTTGAGAATTGGAGCAAGCATGTGGCAGGGCTGACACCAATCTGCAAAGAAATCTATCAATACGGGCGTTTCCGAATTGATCAGTTCTGAAAATTTTGCTTTTACCATGTTTGTACCGTTTTGCCCTTCCATTCTAACATACCACCTTCGAGGTTGGTCACATTTCTGAAGCCCATAGACTCCATCATTTGAGCGGCCATCCCACTTCGATTACCCGATCTGCAATAAAGGAAGTAATTTTTGTTTTTGTCTAATTCAGCGACTTTATTTCCAAAGTTTGGATCATAAATATCCATAAGTAAAGCTCCTTCGATCATACCTTCCAGGGCTTCTTGCTCACTTCTAACATCTATGATCACATCATCATCATTCATGTGCTCATTTATGCGGTTAATATCAATTCTATTCATAGCTCTCAATTTGAGAACAAAAGTAATCTCACAAAGCGGCACCAACTGTGATATTCATCACCACAGACTTATTGGTAGCGGCGATCGATCCTGCTTTTTTGACGATAGAAATTGATCACCCCAAATGTTCCGATGAATAGCGCCAATGCCAGAAAGACCCAGGCAAACTGGTAATAATCTGTGAGGAAATCTATTTCAAATATGGCGAGGGAAGTGAAGATCAAATAAAGACTTGTTCTAAAAAAAGAGAGTAGTGTTCTTTGATTGGCCAGGTGGGTGCGGTCTATCGCCAGTTTGTCTCTTAGTATGGTTTTATCTTCCTTGTCCTGATTGGGTTGCATATTGCTTATCGAGCTTTCGCTGTTGTTTCAGATGATGATGAATGGCTTCTGAGATCTGCAAATAGAAGTTGTCTCTGCCATAGAGGTCAAACAATTCATCGCTTTCAAATTTATCTCTCACCGGGCCACGAATACTGGTTATCTTAATGCTGATGCCCCGGTCGTGCATTTCTTTGTGGAACTGATGGAGCATGTGTAAGGCTGAGCTATCGATCTGACTCACTGCGGCAAAGTCGAGCACAAGCAAATGGATATCATCCTCTCTATCATCGATCATTTTATTGATCTTGTCTTTAAAGAAATTGAGATTGGCAAAGTAGAGTTGTGCATCGAACCTTACGATGAGCACACCTTCTGTTTTTTCGAGCGAGTCGAAACGCTTTAGATTCCTGTAAAAGTTGGTCCCTGGCAGATTCCCAAGCTCAGCAATGTGTGGATAAGCACTTCGATAGATCACCAATACCAGTGAAAGTATCACTCCCAGACTTATTCCTTCTTCAATACCCAGCACCAATGTAGCCAGGAAGGTTGCTGCGAGCATTGTGAAGTCTACCTTGTCTGTTTTCCACAGATGTTTCGCTTCTTTAAAGTCGATGAGCCCCACCACGGCGATCATGATCACTGAAGCGAGAATTGCTTTCGGCAGGAAGTAAAATAATGGCGTTAGAAATAATAGGGTAAGGGCAATGAAAGAAGCACTGATAATGGAGGCCAAACCAGTATTTGCACCCGACTGATCATTTACGGCGGTTCTACCAAAGCCTCCTGTTGCGGGAAAGGCCTGAAAGAACGAGCCTACAATATTCGCAACACCCAGGCCTACCAATTCCTGATTTGAGTCGAGTTCATAGTCCCTGTGTTTGGCATGAATCGCCTTTGCCACGGCAATAGACTCCATGAATCCGATCAGAGAGATCACCAGGGCAGCCGGAAGTAGCGCTTGAATATTTGAAAGACTAATTTCAGGTACGGTGAAGCTGGGAAGTCCTTCGGGTACCGTTCCTACGATCTTAACGCCCTCAGCATCTAAACCGAGGAAATACACGGTGAGAATACCAAAGACAACGGCCACCAATGGACCAGGAACGATCTTACTAAAGCGCTTCACCAAAAGAATGATGATCATCCCACTAATACCAATAAGGAAAGTGTAGAGATGAAGTTCATTGATATTGTCAAAAGCATTGATAATGATCTTATGGATGAAGTTATTTCTTGGGATATCCATGCCCAAAAGATGTTTGAGCTGACTAAAACCGATGATAAGGGCAGCTGCGGAAGTAAAGCCGCTGATCACTGGATGCGAGAGAAAGTTGACCAGAAAGCCCAAACGAAAGATGCCTAGAAGGAACTGAAATACACCGACCATTAAAGCAAGAAGAATGGCCATGGCAATGAACTCATTACTGCCGGTGGGTGCAATTTCTCCAACTCCTGCGGCGATCAGCAAGGCAACCATGGCTGCCGGACCTACTGCCAGCTGACGCGATGTGCCAAACAATGCGTAGATGATAAGTGGGGTAATGGAAGCGTATAATCCGTAAATAGGAGGGAGGCCAGCCAACATCGCGTAAGCCATTCCCTGCGGAATAAGCATAACCCCAACCGTCAGACCTGCAGAGATATCCCCCTGAAGGTTTTGCTTCTTGTAGTTGAGCAACCAGTCAGTGAACGGAAAGAATTGGTTAATTCCCTTAGACTTCATTGGCTGGCAAATTAAAGGGAATCAAATGGCTTTAAAAGTGATGTGCGTCACTATCTAGTAGAGCACTTCGATCTGATTTCTCGCCAATTTCACCTGACCTCTTTGTTCTAGCTTTTTAAGTAGGCGACTGATCACTTCTCTAGAGGTGTTGAGTTCATAGGCGATTTCCTGGTGAGAGGTCTTTATCGTTCTTGAACCCTGAGCTTCTACGTTTTTATCGAGATAAGATAAGAGGCGTTCATCCATTTTGTGGAAGGCAATGTCATCTACTGTGTTGAGTAGCTCTTCAAAGCGGTAGCGGTAGGTTCCTAAAACATATTCGTACCAACTCTTATGCTTCTGCATCCATTCATCCATCTTTTCAGTAGGAAAAGTGATGAATGTGCTGTCTTCAACCGCAATAGCTCTGATACTGCTGATCTTTTCTTTACCGGTAGAACATACCAGGGAGATGGCGCAAGCTTCACCCGGATAGAGATAATAGAGGAAGAGCTCATTTCCTTCATCATCCTCTCTGAATACTTTTATCATACCCTCAACGATCAGAGGAACGCGAGCAATGGGACTGCCAATATCCATGATCACATCACCAGCTTTTACTCTCCACTCTGCGGCATAGGATTGGATCTCATCCACGAGATCATCGGAAAGGGAAGGAAAGTGTCGATTTAAGGTCTCTTTTACGTCCATTTGAACTTTATTTGGAGGCTAAAATTAGTGTTTCTTTTTGATGAGACGGAGTGCTTCCCGTTTAGTAAGAGCGGCTAATTCTGGATGATCATTCACAAACTGCTCAATCTGTTTTGGAATTCGTCTTGAATGCTGTCGTAGGATCCATCCAGCAGCCTTTTGCACAAAGAACTCTTTGGAATCTGATCTTCGAAGAATGTACTTACACATCAAGTGAAAATCAAGTTCTTCTTTGTATCCCAGTTGAAAGAGAATGGCCATACGTTGAAGCCAAAAGTTGTCTGATGCGATCCACTTATCTGTTCTTTCTGGCACAAATTCGGGGTATTTCTGCAAAAACTGTCCAGCGACCCAAACACTCAAGCCATCTACTGTATCCCACCAGGAATTATTGACGCACATCCACTCAATGAGATCAAGCTCTTCTTTTCGCCAGTGTTTCTTGTAATGTCGGAGAAGGTCGATGGCAGAATAGTGCCACTCTCTTTGGGGTCTGGCATACATTTCATGTACCAGGGTGGAAAGATGCTCAACTGCGGGAAGCTCAAGCTCTCGGAAGCTCTCTTTGACCAGTTGTCGTCGCGGTCCCTGCTTGAGTCCATAGAATTCAAACTGATCCTTCATGTACCTCGACATATTTTCAGCAAAGTTTGGATTGCTGTGTTGTTCAAACTTTCGCTCTAGTATCGAGATCAGATCCATGCTCCGAATTTAGCTCATCTCGCACATTTCACACAAACGCTCACTTCAGGCATGAACATCAGTCGTCCTTCCTGAATTTCAGCACCACAACTGCTGCATTTCCCAAAGCCTTCCTGTTCAAGTTTTATCAAAGCCGTTTGCAGTTTGGAAAGTTTGAACTCAGATTGGCGTTTTGCCATATCGTTAACCCCTTTGTTGTTAATCGCATCCATTCTACTCACTCTTCCTATGGCATTTTCTGGGGCGATCGGCTTAGTAAGTTCTTTCAGTTCTTCCAATTTCGCTTTTTCCTCTTCAATGGCGAGACTGATCTTTTTCCTGAGTGCTAACTTATCCATGGCTTTAAATGAAAAAAGGGGCCGAAGCCCCTTTCATTTTCTTTGTTCATAGGGCCTTAGTCGTCCTGGCGACCTACGTAGAATTCGATGATCTCTTCGGTTTCGTTGCCCAATTTATCCTTGGCTACCACTTTTACCGTGTAGAATTTCTTATTTCTGAATCGATTCAACTCAGAGATGTCCAAAGTTTGTGGACTGGAGTAGTCTCTAAGCGATTCATCGTTCATTGAATAAAGAATGCGGTCTGTTCCTACGTGATCATCCGTTGCACCCAGATACAACCTGGTGTAGTTTGGATAGATCTTAACCTCTTTACCATTCTTGTTCTTCGTACCGATGGGTTCAATAGAGAAGTTGTAATAGATCTTAGGTGCGGTCTTGTCTACGTAACAGTTTGAAGTTTTGACTTCTTCTTCATTTTTTACGCAGTCTGTCGACTTAAAGGTGATCGTGTGATATCCCTGATCGCTGATATTAAATTTTGAATAGGCTTGCATTCCTCCGCCATCAATGGCATATTCAGTTTTTGTTACGCCTGATTCTCCATCCCTGGCTCTAAGGCTAATATCTGTTTTGTCATTGATGAAAAGTGTATCACGGTCAAAGAATTGTGGACTTCCATAAATGATACCTGTTTCGGGCGCTCTGTTGTCCATGTAAACAGTCAGATATTTATTGCCACTAAGGTTCTCAACATTATCATTCGCATCGTACTTCAAAGTGTGAAGTCCGCGTTTATTTGGCATTGAGATCGCAGATGAGTATGTGTTTCTCTCTCCGCCATCAATACGATAATAGATGTTTTTAACGCCCGCTTTGTTGTCGTTTGCAGCGATCGTGATGTTCGATCTTGGTGAAATATACTTGTATTTCTTCTCGCAAAGGTCACCATTGATCGTCGCCTCGCTTGTTGGAGGGATAAGGTCAAGATAGAAACTTAAGCTCTGTTTTGTTGCTTCATTCTTTACACGGTCGATCGCCCAGTAGTAGATCGTGTGCTGACCATCTTTAAGTCCTGATGTTGAAACTGGTCCACTGTAAGTCCTCTGATTCAACTGATCAAAGTTGTAGTAGGTGCTTCTAACTCCAGAAAGCTCGTCGTTACTACTCAAATTGAACTTTGTGGATGGGGCGATGATGTTGTCGCCATGCTTGATGCCAGAGATCTCTATATTACTGCTTGGTGCCGTGAGGTCAACAACAAAGTTTCTCGTTCTCGTTTTTTCAGCATTTCCCACATTATCATGCGCATAGAAGTATAGGTTGTATTCGTTTTCAGAACCGACATCCATGGTGCTACTGTAGTCAGCATAAGATGAGCTATTCAAAGCATAGTGGACCTTTTCAACTCCTGAAACCCCATCTCTAGAACTCAGGTCAAACTTCAAGCCCTTACCATAGAACACTTTGCTTCCCACATATTTTGGAGCACCTGAGAATTTGATGCTGGTGTAGGGTGGAAGTCCATCTGCATAAACCTCATAAAGGATTTCTTTTTGAGGAGAAACAGGTCTTTTGGTCTCTTTGTCTACCGCCCAGCGCGTTCTGATGTAATTGATTCCTTCTGTATCCAAATACATGGGATCCGCATATTCAGAAGTAGCTTTAGACTTTAGGTCATAATTCTGACCATCCGGGCTTGTAGAAAACTTCAAATAAAGCGGAAGTGACTTTTGTACATAGGTGTTTCCGTCATTCAAATAAACCCTCTTCTCGTGTTCCGGCTTTGAAGGTTCTTGAGCAAGAACCATGGTATTAAATGCCAGAAAAAGCGCAAATAGCGCAATCAATCGTCTCATAACTTTCTATTATAAGCCTCGAAATTAAGGCTTTTTACGCAATCCTGCGGCTATTTATTGCCAAGGACTAGTTTGGCACCTGATTACAAAGGCACTTCTCACACTCTTCTTTGGTCTCAAAAGGTACTGTACCATCACATCCTCCCCAGATGAATTCTTTGCATTTGTCGGCTTCTGCATCATAGTAGTATCGCGGCATATAAGCTTCACAATTACCCGGATCAGGTTTAAGCTCACAAGCTTTAAGCTCTGGGTCACAATTTGGTTTGTTACAGGCAAATAATACGCTAACGAAAAAGAGTGTTGGAATGAATTTCATGGCTTTTAGTTTAGTTAAAGATGCAAAATACAGCAAACACAAAGACCATTTGCGCACTTTAAATAAAAGGGACAAAAGTTTTGTTAAGCGGTAGATAACTTCTTGCCAAACAACTTGATAAGGCCAAAAAGTATCAGGATACCAGCAGGGAAGAGTAGCCACCAAGGTATTCCAGCAGCAGCTGGAAGAATTCCGACCACAGCTGCAACAGCCCCTACCGTTAATGCATATGGCATCTGGCTTCGTACGTGTTGAATATGATCTGTTTTTGTCGCAAGGGAGCTGAGGATAGTGGTATCAGATATTGGTGAGCAATGATCACCCAGAACACTTCCCGCCAAAATGCTGGCAGCGATGTTTTGGAAAATTGCCAGATTTTCAGCGTATTCATATCCGAAATCCTTTCCAAGAGCCCAGGAGGTGCCAAGCATCAGCGGATACAAAATAGCCATCGTACCCCAGCTTGAACCTGTTGCAAATGATACCAGTGCAGAAAGGATGAAGGTGATCAGAGGGAAGAAGAGTGGAGATACATTTCCTCTCATCAAAGAACTTAGGAAATCGGCAGTATGAAGTTGCTCAGTGATTATGGCCAGACTCCATGCCAGGATAAGGATAAGGACGGCAGGAAGGAGAGATTCAAAGCCATTGACAATGCTCTTCATTGTACTTTCAATATCCATCAATCGCTGACTTAGGGTCATGATCATCGCGATACCCAAACCAGAAAGTGAAGCCCATAAGAGTGCCTTGTATGAGTCGGCATTGCCGATCACTTCAGCCAGGTATTTTAAGCCTGATGCTTCTGTTGCTGGATCGGTGGCTTTAACACCAGTGACATACAAGCCGATCATTGCCACGGCCACGAGACTGAGGATAGGAATAACGGCATTGTACCAGCGCGCTTCGGTTTCATCATCCAGTTTTTCCAATTCTTCAACCGGATTCTCATCCAGAGATGATCGTTCAGCACGTGCCTTCATTTCAGCGCTCCACATTGGACCATAATCTCTTTTTAGAAAAATGATGAAGGCAATGAAGAATAGGGTTAAAATGGGGTAGTAGGCATACTGAAGTGAGGAGAGAAATACTCCGTAAGCGCTCTCTTGTCCTTGCATTTCAGGAATTTGTGCAATGCCACTGCTCAAATAAGAAAGTTCAGCACCGATCCAGGTGGTGATGAATGCAACTGATGCCACAGGTGCAGCGGTTGAATCCACGATATAACTAAGTTTTTCCCTTGAGATTCCGAGGCGGTCTGTGACGGGACGCATGGTGTTTCCAACGACCAGGGTATTTGCATAATCGTCAAAGAAAATAGCGATACCTAGCAGGTAAGTGGCAAATTGTCCTGAACGCGCGTTTCGGGCATATCTGGAAAGGATTCCAACAACACCTTTCATTCCGCCATTCTTACTCACAACACCTACTAAAGCACCAATGACCATAGAAAAGACGATGATCGAAATGTGGCCCCTATCGTTTATTGCATCGATGATGTAGGTGTCGATGATCCTGACAAAGCCTGTGAATATGCCGATCATTCCTTCTGCGTAGACCGCAATAAGTATGGCTCCAAAGGCAATCCCAATGAACAGAGAAATGAGTACCTCTCTAAATACTAAGGCAAGGATAATGGCAATCAGTGGAGGGAATATGGACAACCACAATGGGATGGGCTGAATATTGATCGTCTTGACCTCAGTGTCAAACTCAGTGATCAATTCTGACTCCCCTTGTGGTGTGTATTTGAAGAAAGCCCCGTTTTCATCGTATAAGACTTTGTATTCTGTCCCATTCACTTTGATTTTGTCGAGAGTTTTTCCTGCTGGATCAATCTCAAATCGCTGTTCAACCTGATCGAGTAAAGGCGCAGGAGCCTTGACTTGCCAGCTGGCGGCTTGTGAGCCAAATGAGATTAACAGGAGAAATAAGAGCAAGACACGCTGCATCGCGGCTAAAATAGGGAATTCAGTCGATCAGCTTAAAGCCAACTCCATGTACATTCTCTATTTTGATCTCCGGATCAGCTTTTAAATATTTTCTGAGTTTGGTAATGAAGACATCCATACTTCTGCCAAGAAAGTAATCGTGTTCTCCCCAGATCAGTTTGAGTGCGATCTCCCTTTCCAGGGTTTGGTTCTTGTGGATCGCAAGTAAACGAAGTAGCTCTGCTTCTTTTTTGGTAAGTGACTGCTTATATTCCGCACCTGTGATCTCGAGGTTCCTGTAATTGAATTTAAGTTTACCTATCTCAAATTCATCTTTTTGTTTGTTGAACTCCTTTTTTCCTCTGTTGGCTCTTCGCTGCACCGCTTCGATCCGAAGCACGAGTTCGCTTATCTCAAAGGGCTTCGTGAGGTAATCATCACCACCCAGACCAAAACCTTTTGCCTTATCGTCTTTCATCGACTTGGCAGTCAGAAAAATAAGCGGTACTTCCATATCGATCTGTCGAATCTCCCGGGCCAGGGTAAAACCATCTTTTCCTGGAAGCATCACATCTAGAATACAAAGGTCAAACTCCGACTCAAAGAAGACCTGAAAAGCTTCTTTACCGTCTTTTACCCACTTAACTTCAAAGCCTTCTTCTTCCAGAGAGTCCTTGGTGACGAAACCTAAATTAGGATCGTCTTCTACCAGTAAGAGTCTGTTGTTTGCTCTGTAGTTCATTTTTTTGGCAATGAGATCTTAAATAGACTTCCTGTTCCGGGATTGCTTTCAACCTTGATCTTTCCCTTATGGGCGTCAACCATTCTTTTGACGTAATAAAGGCCAATCCCAAAGCCCTTAACGTCATGACGATCACCTGTTGGCACACGATAGAATTTCTCAAAGATATGTTTGATCTCAGCCTTATCCATTCCTAGGCCGTTGTCTTCTATTTCAATGTGAATGTACTGTGAATCATCATAAGTTTTCAGTTGTACAACAGGTGCTTCTTGAGTGTACTTGATCGCATTATCGATGAGGTTGTGCACCAAATTGGTGATATGTACATCGTCGGCCATGATCACAGGATCTTTTGCCTCCAAATGAAGTTCAAAGCGCCCCATTCGTTCATCAATATTCAGTGCAAAAACCTTTGTGGCTGCCTGTAAAAGATTGTGGAGGTTCAACGGCCTCTTGTTAAGCTGAATTCGATCTTTTTCGAGGCTGGCGATCCTCAATACCTTGTCTACTTGCTGCTGCAAACGATCGTTCTCCTGGTCGATGATATTGGCATAGTTATGCAAACGTTCTGGATCTTTTTCGATGCCCTTTTTAAGAAGGATCTTTGATGAAAGCGATATGGTGGAGATGGGTGTCTTCAACTCATGGGTCATGTTATTGATGAAATCGGTCTTGATCTCCGATAACCTTTTCTGTTTCATCACCACCCAAAGGATATAGCCAAAGAACAGGATCACTACGAGTAAAATAAAAGAGGAGAAGAACCAAAAACTGAGTCCGCTAGCTGCAGCTTCATTCTTATTGGGAAAATAGACACCAAAGTAGTGTGCGTCCTTTTGCCAGTCGAAGCTCGCATCCATCGGGGAAAGAGAATCTGCTCCCGTAGCAACACTTCTGGAGAAAACCACAGAATCATTAAAGCAATCGTAAATGGAATATTCATACGCCAAATTGATCTCTTCGTTTTGAAACTCGAAGCTTAGCAGACTTTGAAGGTAATCTGGGTCGATCGACTCCTGAATTCTTACTCTAAAGACTTTTTCACTAACCTGTTCAACCGGGTCGTAGATCTCAGCGCTATCCTTGTTGTGTATGAGGATCTGTCGGGCCACATTCTTTAAGGACATGGTGATATCATAGTCGATCTGCCTTACCTGTAATTGATAGGCTTTTCTCACCCAAAAGATCTGGGTGGAGACC
Organism: Salibacteraceae bacterium; assembly: GCA_965659675.1. Classification (GTDB taxonomy): domain Bacteria; phylum Bacteroidota; class Bacteroidia; order Flavobacteriales_G; family Salibacteraceae; genus CBFHWY01. The sequence goes on from CBFHWY010000047.1 coordinate 12,334, forward strand.
AGTCCAATGAGTAAGAGGACGGCAAGAATGATGATAACGCGAAGGGTGTCCCTTTTCATGACGCTAAATTAAAGTAGCTCGAGAAAGAACAGCTCCTTTTAACAGCTAATTAGGAATTTGAAGCGCAATACTTTTCAGCAACCCCTTTCATGGTTAGGGCTCGGATCTCTTCCCATTCAAAACTGATATTGGGGTCGGTTCCGGCGAAAGGACAAATAGAAAAGTCAGAGAAGTGAAAGGTGATACCCCTGGGGCTCAAATTGAAATTATTGACAAAATGATAAAGTTCTTCTGGTCCGGATAAGCCCTCACATTGATTTTCCTGTGCGGCTCTTACCTTTTCATTCACCATGCTAGTGAGCGGGATGAGGATGTCTTCTGCGGGTCCAAATATATCTGAGGCATAGATCTGACTCATATCAACAAGATCGAAGTTGAAGCAATCCTGAAAGAATGTGGATTGCGCCGAACCCATATAGAAAGTGCCTACCTCAAAGATCAATGAAACTACTCTCTCGCAAGAATCAATGATCCTATAGTTCACGATTAGGTCATTTTCTCCGATGCGAGCTCCTTCCCCTAAGCTGGCAGTCTTTTCTTCAAAGTTGTCGCGGTACTCTACCTCAAAGCGTCTGTAGTCTCTGATTTTCTTCTGAACCACTTGATTGAGCATGCCTGCAGCCTTTGAATTGCTGGATTTGAACACGGGATAATTGATCTCAACGGTAAATTTATAGAGGCTGTCCTCAAATGATATTTGATCAGGTTCACTACTGATATCTATCAGTGGCTTCTTTTTCTCAACTTCCTTTTTGTCTGAATTCTGTTGACAAGAACTTAAAGTCAGTCCAAAGAATAATACCAGAGCAGCGAACAGGTAGGATTTCATGTAGCAAAAGTACAACAAGCGAGTGAAATGTGATGACTGGAGGGCAGACATCGTCTAAAATATTTAGTTTCGTCGACATGAGAAAAATGATGAAATCAGGCTTGCTACTTGCTAGCTTTTTGATCTTCCTGGTGCAGATATCCAGGGCTAAAGAAGGTATGTGGATCCCCTCTCTGATCAATGATGTGATGGAAGGTGAAATGAAGACCATGGGTATGAAGTTGAGTGCAGAAGACATTTATGCATTCAATAAAAGCAGTATGAAAGACGCCGTGGTTCATTTTGGAGGTGGTTGTACCTCTGAGTTGATCTCGGATCAGGGATTATTACTTACGAATCACCACTGCGGATATGGTAGGATTCAATCTCACTCAAGTGTAGAAAATAATTACCTGAAAGATGGATTCTGGGCGATGAGTAAGGATGAAGAACTTCCAAATCCCGGGCTTACCGCCACCATCATTGTTCGAATAGAGGATGTAACGAAAAGGATCCTTGAGGGAACTACCGACCAAATGACGCAAAACGAGAAAGCGGTGGTTGTGAGGAGAAATATTCAAGAGGTCGGAAAATCTGCAACCAAGGGAAGCAATTACGGATACATCATTCGGCCGTTCTACTATGGCAATGAATACTACATGTTCATTACGGAAGTCTTCGAGGATGTCCGATTGGTTGGCGCTCCACCTTCATCTATCGGGAAATTCGGTTTTGATACAGATAACTGGGTGTGGCCCAGACATACAGGGGATTTCAGCATTTTTAGGATCTATGCAAACAAGGACAATAAACCAGCTAAGTTCGCTGAAGACAATGTGCCTTATAAGCCAAGACATCACTTTAAAGTGAACTTAAAAGGCGTTGATAAAGGTGACTTTACCATGGTTTATGGCTTCCCTGGAAGAACTCAGGAATATCTGACCTCACATATGGTTGATCATATCATAAACAAGCAGGATCCAGGTCGCATCAAGATGCGCGATAAGAGTCTGGAGATCATCAATGCCGCTATGCGCGAGAGTGAGAAGACCAAGATCCAATATGCAGCCAAGCAAAGCAGGATAAGCAATGCCTGGAAGAAGTGGCGCGGTGAGGTAAAAGGACTTCGAAGGCTAAATGCCATTGAGAAGAAGAAGGCTATTGAGGAGAAGTTCCAGCAAAAAGTTGACAGCGACCCGAAATTCAAGGAATATCAGCCTTTGCTCGCTGCATTTGAAGAAACATATAGCGAATACCTTCAGCTCGATTATGCTAGAGACATGTTTATTGAGTTATTCTATTACGGTCCTGAGATCATTCGCTTTTCCGACCGCTTTGCCAAGCTAAAGGCAATTCTTGAAGCTGACACCCTGGGTCAGGAGGTCGTCGATAAGGAAATAGATGGACTGAAACGAAGCATTGATGGCCATTTTAAGAATTACAATGAAGCCATCGATCTCGATCTTTTGGGTTCACTACTTGCGCTATATTTTGAAGAAGTGAAAGATGAGCTCGAACCAGAAACAGCGAAACTCATCAATGACAAATACGATGGAGATGCTCGGGCTTTTGCGCAAAAACTGTTTGATAAGAGCATGTTCGATGACAAGGATCGCTTGCTTAAGTTCCTCGAGAAACCAAAAGCCAAGAAGATCGCTAAAGACCCCGCTTTTGAACTGAGGTCGAGCTTGCTTGATGCCTATTTTGCAAATGTGAAACCCAAGCATGCTAAATTGAACACTAAGATCGATAGTCTATACGGAATATACATGCAAGCCTTGATGGAAGTGCTTCCAGACAATAGAACATACTTCTCAGATGCTAACTCTACTTTGAGAATCAGCTATGGTAAAGTGGAGGGTTATGAAGCTGCTGATGCTGTTAAGTATAAGTACTATACTACGCTGGATGGCATCGTTGAAAAGTACATCCCAGGGGATTATGAATTTGATGTGCCTGAAAAGCTAATCGAGCTTTATGAGAATAAGGACTATGGTAAATATGGAAGAAATGGTGAAATGAGGGTATGTTTTACTGCCTCTAATCACACTACGGGAGGAAACTCAGGTAGCCCGGTACTGGATGCCAATGGATATTTAGTGGGCTTGAACTTTGATCGTGTTTGGGAAGGAACCATGAGCGATATCATGTTCGACCCAGAGAAATGTCGGAACATCATGGTCGACCTTAACTATGTACTTTTTATCGTAGACAAATTTGCCGGAGCCGGACACCTGGTTGAGGAAATGAGCCTGGTTGAATGAAGCACTACAATCCACATGCTTGGGTAAGTTTGATTTTTCATGCCTATAGCAGGGATATACTGAGACAGATGTTTCCTGCGATGATCATCATCGCTGCATTTTGTGCTGGATTCACTTTTGTGGTTCAATATTTTGAGATTGAACTCTATCATAATCTGGCTATTCATTCTTTGCTGGGGATCGTACTGGGTCTTTTTCTGGTCTTCAGGACCAATGGTGCTTACGATCGCTGGTGGGAAGGGCGCAAGTTATGGGGATCACTATTGAACACCTGTAGAAACTTTGCAAATAAACTCGACGCAAGTTTGGATGCGGCAAATAAAGAGGACAGGGAACTTTTTTTTAAATTGTATGCAAACTTCGTGTACTCTTCAAAAGAACACCTCCGTGATGATGTGAAGTATGACGAAATGGAGCCTATTGATGAGGCTTTCGAGAAAGGGCTAAGAGGATTTGATCACAAGCCGAACTATATTGCCAATCGAATATTTGTTGAACTTAACAGACTTTACCGCGACGAGAAGATCAGTGGTGATCAGCTGATCGTGATCGATCAGGAATCCCGCGAACTACTCGATATTCTAGGCTCTTGTGAGCGGATCAAAAACACCCCAATACCGTATTCATACAATCTCTTTCTCAAAAAATTCATCTTTATATTCATCACGACACTTCCCGTTGCGATCGTAGACCTTTATGGCTACTGGTCGGCTTTGATTGCTGCTGGACTATTTTATATTCTGGCCAGTACAGAGTTCATTGCTGAAGAAATCGAAGATCCTTTTGGGAAGGATGAGAATGATCTTCCCACTGATGAAATATCAGCAAAGATGAAAGCAAACATTAAAGAAATACTAGTTCGATGAACCTAACCGAAACGACTTTACCTACGAGTATAAGTAGGGTCATTATGGAAATAGAAGCACTGGAAGAATTCACGCCAGCTGCCATTCGAAATATTTTGAGAGAAATTGAAGTGTCTCAAGGCGATCTGCAGGACTGGGCAGACTTTGAGCACTCTCCAGCAGACTCATATGGTAGACAAATGATCTACAATGGCGGATTTTATGAGATCATGACCATGTCCTGGAATCCAGGGGACTTCAGTGCAATTCATGATCATGGATCTACACAATGGGGAGCCGTGAAGGTCTTTGACCAAATGGAGCACGCCACTTTCATGTTGAGAGATGGTAAGCTCAGCACGCTCAGCAGGGTGGATGTCAGAGCTGGACAGGTACTTCCAGTTGGACACGATCTGGTGCATCAAATGGGTAACTCAGGGAAAGAGCGCACGCAGACCCTACATATTTACGGCAACGTAGACGGTAGAAATGGTGAGATCACCGCTGATGCAAGACTTTTTGAGGCCAATAGGAATGTGATTCAGCGGGTAGACGGAGGGGTGTTCTTTCACCTGCCAACCAGTCAGATCAAAAGAGAAGAAAAAGTCTTCGAAAGTGATTTTATGACCGATCTGCGAAATAGGGTAGAGGGGCTCAGACGATTTGATCTGATGAAGGATAATGGTCATAAGATAGACCAAACCTACTACGAGCAGCTCAGGAAAGGTCTTTTTGACGGCGGAAGAATAAGCGAATTATTTGAGGAGCTGGATGAGCAGATAGATGAGCATGGCCATGCCATAGATTCACTATATTGGAGAAACCTGAACCGCGAGTTGATCGAAGCTGCAAAACAGCAAATGATCTATATCGATGCTGGGGATGAACAGGATTCTTTTGGTTCGTATGCGAAACTTTATGACGATGTCATCGGTCAGCCCTGCCTTGATAATTTCATGAGTAATTACTGGTCCTTTGTGATCGAAAACTATGATCTGAAGGTAGCTGATCGAGACCTCTTTTCCATTGGTTGTGGCACTGGACTCATAGAAGAATATCTCATCGATAAAAAAGGCTTTTCCCATGATAAGGTTTATGGTATGGACCTGTCAGAAGCAATGGTAGCAGAGGCCAGAAAACGAATCAATGCGGATGTGGGAAATGCCCTTGAACTCGATCCTGAAATTCGCCAGTGGGACACGGCTTATTGCGGTTTAAACGTATTCCAATACATCGATGAGAAGTTTTTGGAATCGGCTGTAGATCAAACACATGCCATTCTCAAGGAGGATGGTTTGTTTATTGGTGACTTTATCACAAGCGATCATATTCGATGGTATCCAAACCTGATCTTTTCAGAAGATCGCTCTGTGGTATCTTTCCGTTCCCCAAACCTCATCGCGGTAGATAATTTCATGTATCAGGAAAGTGAGATCGTGAATTTAAGACATGGGAATGGAAAGATGATGCTTACCTATGAAGGAAAGCATAGGCGTTATCTCGCTCCAATGAGCAAAGTGAGAAGAATGTTCTCAGACCGATTCAGCCAGGTCGATTTTTACGATGCGGTGACCCTGGAGCCCATTGATGAGGGGGCTGAAACCTGTGCTAGTACTCGTTACCTCGTTGTAGCGCGGAAATAATCGAGGAACTTCATAAGACCTGTCTTTGATGAACAGATTAAATGAAGATTTTTGCACTATGCGCATACTGCTTGTGGCTTTGTCTTTTCTCTGTGCTGGAATCCTGCCTGCTCAAAACATTAGTGGGATCATAAACTCCTATGCTGAGGTAACAGCCATTTCTGGGAGAAACTTCACCATTGGCACTCCTGGTGGTAAAACTGGAGCGGCATTGTCAGATTATGATGCGGGTTCGGTGGTATTGATCTACCAGGCGAAAGGAGCGAGTGGCGACACCACCAACGTTAGCACTTTTGGCGAAATCAACAGCTACAATTCTGCGGGCCGTTATGAAATGACCTTTGTGAAATCCAGAGTGGGTAGTGTGGTAAAACTGACCAACGTCCGAAATTCTTATGATGCCGATGGCAAAGTACAACTCGTAAGTGTTCCTAATTACACGACCGCCACGATAAACGCCACACTTACGGCCAGTGACTGGAATGATTCTCTTGGTTGGGGCGGTATCCTTGCGCTTAAAGCTGAAGTACTTGAAATCGGTGCCAATATTGACCTCGCAGGAAAAGGATTTGAAGGAGGAGGAGTTTCTGACGATGTCTCTGACCCCTGTAATGCTGCTAATAATACCACCTATGCATCGACCAATGTGAAATTTGGTTTCAAGGGAGAAGGAATTATTGATTTTCCATCACTAAATCGCGCCAGAGCTGAAATTGGAAATGGGGGAGGGGGAGCAAACCCTCACAACGGTGGTGCTGGTGGAGGATCTAATTGGGCTTCAGGAGGAACAGGTGGTATAGGTTGGCCGGGCGACGGCTGCACACCTGCCTTATCAGCTGGCGGTTTTGGTGGAAATGCATTGGATACCGATAACGGGCGCAGACTTTTCTTCGGCGGTGGCGGCGGTGGCGGTCAGCAAAATAATTCAGAAGCCTCAGCCGGGGGGGATGGGGGTGGAATAGTGGTCATATTGGCCGATACCATCCGATTGAATTGTCCAGGCTCATATGACCTTTCTGTTGATGGCGAGGATCCTGATACTTCAGGACAAGATGGTGCAGGTGGCGGTGGTGCTGGAGGTTCAATTATCATAAATACAAATGCTTATGACGCGGGAAGCTGTACTTTGTCAGTACATGCGAACGGTGGAAATGGCGCAGATGTGGAACACCCTGATACTCATGGAGGTGGCGGTGGTGGTGCTACAGGACCAATAGCTACAAACATTGCCAATACCAGTGGGGTGATCTTTTCTTCTACCCCTGGTCAAAATGGTGAGGACTGCGATACATGTACTGCCGGAGGAAGTACGAGCGAGGTGGGTACTGAACCCGCAAATGATTCAATTGTAGGAGTAATTATTCCCGGAGATGCGAATGGCTTTTCTTGCGCGCCAGGCGGACTGGGTTCAGGACTTTTACTCTGGGTGAGAGCCGATGAAGGTGTTACAACTGTTTCAGGAGCTGTAAGCGCATGGGCCGATCAAAGTGGAAATCAACATGATCTTTCGCAAGGAACCGGCACAAACAGGCCCTTACTGGTTAATTCAGGAGATAGAATGATCAACTTCAATCCTAGTTTAGATTTTGATGGATCAAACGACCTATTGGAAGATGCAGATGGTGAGAATTACATTAATGGTTTAACGGGAATTACCATCAGTTCTATTCTTCAGGCAGATGGTATCCCAACTGATGATGCCTGGTTCGATACAGAGGACAGTGACAATGCTGATGATGTATTGAGCTTGAGGTATGATGTGAGTGGTGCAAATAGTGGGTGTACACGTTGTCTTAAAACTGGTCTTTCAACAACCGCGGGAACCATGAATGCGGAAGCACAATCGAATCTGCAAACGACTGCAGCTTCATTAATAACCTACGATTGGGAATCATCCACTCAAATGCGCTGGTTTGTTGAGGGAGCAAGCACCACAAATTCAAGTAACAGTGCTGTTAGAACAGGAAGCCTGACCAATGCGGTCAAAGTGATCATCGGAGACGGAACAAAAGAAAATTGGAATGGGCTGATCGCAGAGATGGTTGTTTTTGATGAGCGGCTAAGTGATGCCGATCGTTTGCAACTGGAAAGTTATTTAGCCCTCAAGTATGGAATAAATAAGACGGGAGACTATATTCTGCCCGATAGCACGGTTATTTGGGATGATGCTCTTAATAATAGCTACAACAATGCCGTTTTTGGTTTAGGTTCCTATGATGGCGCATGTCTGGATATGAGTCAGTCACAAAGTGAGATCGATCAGGAGCTTCTGGCTGAGAATCCATCTGATCTTAGCAGTGGCGAGGCCATCATGTTCGGGCATAATAACCTTGACTATCTCCAGGGCGACCCTTCTGATGTTCCTGTGGGTGTAGAGAAAAGATTACAACGAATTTGGTTAACTCAGGAAGGAGCAAGTGATGTTGGAACCGTGGATCTCCTTTTTGATACCACAGGTTTTGGTTCTTTGGTGATCTCAGATCTAAGATTACTTATCGATAGAGACGGAGATGGCTTTTCGGATGGGGATGTTGCTCCTGCATCGGGCTTTAGTTTCGATAATGGTTATGCAAAGATCAGCGGGATCAACCTTCAGGACGGAGACCTGTTCACGCTTGGAACAGTCGATCGTACGCAAAGTCCGCTGCCTTTAGATCTTCTCAAATTCACCGCAAAAAAAGAAGGGTCTAATGCCGTGTTGGACTGGGAAATGGCTGAAGCTGGCAAATGGAGCAAATATGAAATTCAAAGAGCTCAGGTTGATATGCGATTCAAAAAGCTAGCAGAGGTGAAGGCAGATGAAAAAGCAAAGATCTTTGGCTGGGTTGATGAAGCACCTCATGAAGGGACAAATTACTACAGGCTTAAGGCAGTCAATAAGCAGGGTGTTTTCGAATACTCATATATCAATCAGCTGCACTTTGAGGGATCAGACGATATGAATCAGCTGTTCGTATTCCCTAATCCAATTACCCCCGGGGCTTCAATGACATTGACTGGAGCGAACCAGATCAGTTCACTCACATTGATCGACGCAGTTGGTAAACGCATCGAGATGAAAGATTGGGAACTGAGTAATAGTGCTATTCGATTCCAAATACCATCGAATATCAACTCGGGAATCTATCTTTTGAAAGCAGACAAAAGTTCCGGTCCTGAATACATCAGATTTGTAGTAGAGTAATCACTGTTCACTCATCACCTTTTCAGCAGCGTCATAACCTAGTTCAAAAGCTTCATCAGCCCGATCAGATGATAGGATGGGAAAATCTTCAATGCCATCTGGTTCAATGAGAATGTCGCAGGTTTTCTTTGAGCGATGGGTATTTGACTCTACGGTGAGATGAAACACACGCAAAGCAATATCA
>CBFHWY010000048.1:0-4862 GCA_965659675.1 Salibacteraceae bacterium
GGTCGTTCCCAAAATGGAATCAGACCGGAACACCTATCTACAAGAACATAATCGAATCCATCCGTATTTTGAATCTGTCGTTCCTCATTCTGAGATTGAGAACTAACACGTGAATAAAGTACCTTCATTTTACTATCATTTAAGGGTAATCAGGAATTATGTCTAATATAATAGTAAATCCTGAGAAAACAAAGTATTTACGAGGGTTTCTATACTATCATTTGAAGTGTACTCTAAAATGATAATGATTTTGACCTTAGTAGTGAGGTGTTGTTATTCTTCTCCAACTTCTCCAATCGATTCTTCAAAGATTCAATCTCTTCTAATAGAGTTTGAACGATGGATGGAGTTTTCTGAGGTGGGATGGTTCCCATCTTTTCTTTCTCCCATTGTTCAGAAAAATCACCCATTAGATATCCATACTCATCGTACATCTTATTCCATTGTTCCAATAGTTCATAATCAGTAAGAGATGAATCTAATTCGGATAATACTCCCATTCTGATTTGTTCTTCAATTGGTTGAGGAAGAGAGGAGGTCACCTCATTAAGGTGAACCTCTGATTCCTTCAATAATCTCTCCCTATTTGATTTTTTCAATTTCTCATTACATTGAATGTAGAAGTTGAACCCTTTAAACTTTCGATTCGATGGGGTTCCGTTGTTTCTGGGGTGTTGGTAGATTTTCATTATCCTACCATTTTATGTATCAAACCCAAAGTTGTACGAGACTCGTTTTTATTTGGGTTGTATGACCAATAAATACTCTTCATATTCTCTCTTCGATATCCGAATTTGTGATAAAAATCTCTTAGAATTCCCAATGAGATATCATCTGTTTGAACTGGAATCAGATAAACCATAGTTCCCGTTCGGTTAGAAATTTCTTTGATTATCTCCATAAGTTTCGAACCTAAATATCTACGTCTATTCAAAGGGGAAACAAATATCTTATGAAGACATATTCCATTTTTATAAGGATGGAAGAAACAACATATTTTAGTTTCATTATTGTAAAAGAAATCGGTGTACGTAAATCCGTTATTTTCTCTATTTGTCTGTAAACAACGAGTTCCTATGGGTTGTATTTTTTTTTCTAATTGAAATGAAAAATAATTGGTTTTTCGTTCAAACTCATAGATGAATTCGTTGTAATTGTCAGTTAATGGGTGAGTAACTTTCTCTTTTTTTGACGGAAATGATTGATTCCTTACTACAGAATACTTCATAATATTTAAATTTTAATTGATTACTTTTTTTAATTTATCTCTCATTATTACCTTACTAATATCGTCATCTATTTATGGTGGTATTTACACTTAATAAACCTTTCACCACCACTTCATTAATCTCTCTTAATACATTCATATCTCTCATTATTACATAGTAAATATAAGACCGTATTTATGGTGGTATTTTGCTATATTTGATGTTTCACCACCACATATACGAGTTATGAAAAACGAGAAGAAGTTTAGAAGTGAAGGAGATGTATTCTTTATGGATTATCTCCCCGATGAGGTATTTGATAATCTGAGTGAATCAGAGAGAGAGTCATATAGGACATACAGAAACAACCATCGATGGATACATGATGGAAATGAGAAAATAAAGAAGTTAGAATCTCAGATTCAGAAACTGAAAGAGGAAATCAAAATCACTAAGGTTAAAATCAAAGGAGATGATTACCACGATGGATGGGAATCCATTATGAAGAAGAACTACACCAACATCAGTTTTCTATCCAAGAAGTTTGAGTTTTATTGTTCGGTTGGATTCAGAAATCGGAAATCCAAATCTTTGAAGAACCAATCAAAGTTCAATAAGGAGTTAGTAAGAACTCAATCCCAATATGATGGAAAGGAACTTACATCTAATCCAAAGATTTACATCAGAATTGAGAGTTCTGATAAGAAGTATTTGAAGAATATATACGTTGGTGATGAGGATAAGACCAGGGAGATGATTCAACGTTTAAGAGGTGGTGATTGGAGTTCAGAAAAAGTTTCTGTTCATCGATTAAAGATAGAACTGAGAGAAATCTATGTACCGTATTCAAGGTATCAGATTTACCACTCTAATTGGGATTCATTTAAGGGAGACACTCACAGTGTTCAAAAGGTTGAGGATTGGGTTGTGAATATGGGTGATAAGTTTAAAGAGTGGAGTTGAGGTTTCCCCCAACCTTAAAACCTGACTTCGACATATAAACCACCCATTTTCAAACCCAATGAAAAGGTTTGAATCGGTTTACAAAGAATTACCCCCACCCCCTGAGGTGGTTCTCATCCTCTTCCACCAATCGGTTTTGTGTTTGAGTTGATACTCTTTCATATCTACTCTATCAAATAAGTGGAAGTTCTTTGGAACAACCCCTTCATCTTCCAATTCCTTCAATGTAACAGTTGGATAAGAATCTCTAATCTTTTTGGTTTCTCTTCTTCTTTTACGACTACTCATATGGGTTAAGATACGGAAATTCCGTGAGATATCGTGGATTTCATGTATTTTAGTAGGTTTTAAAATCAAACGATAATTTATGGGAAATCACCAAGAAATATCATCCTTCATCTGGAGGGTTTGTGATGATGAATTAAGAGGATTGTTTAAACCTCACGAATATGGAGATATCATCCTTCCTTTTGTAGTTCTAAGAAGATTAGATTGTTTGATTGAACCTCACAAAGATGAAGTGGTAAAACAATACAATGAACTCCTTCAAAGTGGTATCGATGACCCAACTCCTATCATTAGAAAGAAAACAGGGTTAAACTTCTTCAACTACTCTCCCTACGATTTAACTCGTTTGAAATCTGACCCGAATGGATTGAAGATTAACTTCCCTAATTACCTCAATGGGTATTCTGATAATGTTCATCAAATATTAGAGAATTTCCAATTGGATAAACCCGTTGAGAAACTCATTAAGAATAAGAAACTTTACTCTCTGATAGATAAGTTTACAGAGGTGGATTTACACCCTGATAAGATTGATAACCACACAATGGGTTCAATCTTTGAAGAACTACTTCGTAAGTTCTCAGAGATGAGTAATGAAACAAGTGGAGAACACTATACTCCACGAGATATCGTGAAATTATTGGTTTCATTGGTGTTTAGTGGTGATGAAGATAACCTTAAAGGAGAAGGTATCATTCGTTCTATTTTTGACCCCTGTTGTGGAACAGGTGGTATGATTACCATTGGTAAAGAATGGGTGAATGAGAATATCTCATCTGATGTGATGTTCCAACTCTACGGACAGGAACTCAACCCACAAACCTTCTCTATTTGTAAATCCGATTTCTTAATTACAGGGGAAGACCCCGAACGTATCAAATTGGGTTCATCACTATCTAACGACCAACACGAAGGAAGAAAGTTTGACTATATGATTACCAACCCTCCATTTGGGGTAAGTTGGAAATCGGAACAATCCTATATCAATGAAGAATCTAAAAATCCTTTGGGTAGATTCTCAGTAGGTACTCCTCGTAGTTCTGATGGTTCTTTACTCTTTCTTCAACATATGATATCCAAAATGAAACCCGAAGGTTCTCGTATTGGAGTGGTGTTTAATGGTTCTCCATTGTTTACAGGAGATAGTGGTTCAGGTGAATCTGAAATCCGTAAATGGATAATTGAAAACGATTGGTTAGAGAGTGTGGTATCCTTACCTGATTCTCTATTCTTCAACACAGGTATTACCACCTACATATGGATAGTATCCAACAAAAAGAAACCCAACCGAAAAGGGAAGGTTCAGTTGATAGATGGTTCTTCTCTGTTTAAAACAATGAAAAAGAGTTTGGGTAGTAAGAGAAAGTATATGGATGATGACCAAACTCAACAGATTTTAAACTCTTACTCTTCGTTTGAAGAATCGGATATCTCAAAGATTTTTGACAATGAGTTTTTTGGATATACGAAGGTTACCATAGAACAACCCCTCAAAGAGAATGGTGAGGTAGTTCGTAAAAAGGATGGAACACCAAAACCTGATTCTAAATTAAGAGATAGTGAAAGAATACCCCTTACTGAAGATATTGAAGAGTATTTTAGTAGAGAAGTAGAACCACATTTACCTGATTCTTGGATTGATTTTGATAAAAGTAAAGTGGGGTATGAAATCAACTTTACCAAATACTTCTACCAATACAAACCTCTTCGTTCTTCTTTGGATATTACCAATGAGTTATTGGAGTTGGAGAAAGAATCGGAGAAACTCCTTAACCAAATCGTTAACTGATGAAGAGATACGATACCTATAAAGATTCAGGAGTTGAATGGATTGGGGAGATTCCATCTCATTGGTTAATGATTAAACCATGGACAATTTTTTCACCCGAAAAAAGACCAACTCTTCCAGATGATGAAATAATTACCTGTTTTAGAGACGGTATAGTTACTCTTAGAAAAAACAGAAGAGAAGATGGATTTACTAATTCTATAAAAGAAATAGGTTATCAAAGAATTCATAAAGGAGATTTAGTTGTTCATGAGATGGATGGTTTTGAAGGAAGTATTGGTGTAAGTGACTCATTTGGAAAATCAACACCTGTGTACACTGTGATTAAAGAATCTAATTCACATAATAATCGATTTTGGATGTTTTTACTCCGAGAAATGTCTAACACTCGTTACATAGAATGTTTGTCTAAAAGTATTAGAGAAAGGACAACTGAATTTAGGTGGAATACATGGAAAACAGAATTTTTCCCTTCTCCACCCCTCTCCGAACAACAACAAATAGTATCCTTCTTAGATACTAAAACCTCACTCATAGATTCTCTGATTGAGAAAACCCAACGAAAGATTGAACTACTCAAAGAGAAAAGAACCTCTCTTATCAATGAAGTAGTC
>CBFHWY010000048.1:4961-8785 GCA_965659675.1 Salibacteraceae bacterium
TAAAAGTAACTACGGATGAGTAAGAAATTCACAGAACTACGATTTGAAGAATGGATTGAGAAATCACTTCTTACCAATGGATATCACCATTCATTTACTCATTCTAATGAGTTTGAAAGTAAATATGATAAAGACCTTTGTTTGGTTGAAGAAGATGTAATACACTTCATTAAAACCACTCAACAAGAGGAATACGATAAACTCTTTACTCAGTTTGATACCTCAACAGATTCACACATTCTTAAAACCATAGATAGAACCATTTCTCAAAGAGGAATCATTGAAACTCTGAGAAGTGGAATAGAAACGAGAGGATGTAATTTCAATTTGGTGTATTTCAAACCTAAATCTTCTTTGAATGAAGAACACCAACAACTCTATTCTGAGAATCGTTTCGTAGTAGTTCGTCAACTTCATTACTCCAAACGAAACCACAACTCTATTGATATGGTGATATTCCTTAATGGTATCCCTATCATCACTATGGAGTTAAAGAATCAACTCACAGGACAGAATATTATCCATTCTCAAAACCAATACAAAAAGGATAGAGACCCGAAAGAACCACTACTGAAATTCAAAAGGTGTTTGGTTCATTTCTGTGTAGATAACGATAGGGTGAGTATGAGTACTCAACTCAGAGGAATGAAAACCAAATTCCTTCCTTATAACAAAGGAATCACCAACCCAATAGTAGAAGGAGATTACCGAACAGAATACCTATGGAATGAGATTCTTACTCCTGATTCGGTTTTAGATATCATTGAAAACTTTGTGTTGATTTCAGAGGAATCAGATAAAGAATGGGATGAACAAAAAGGGAAGGTAATTACCAAAAAGTTTGATGTTCAGATATTCCCACGTTACCATCAATTGGATGTTATCCGTAAGATTAGAAATAACGTAAAGAAAGAAGGGGTTGGTAACAACTACCTCATCCAACATACCACAGGTTCAGGGAAATCCTATTCCATTGGTTGGTTATCTCATACCCTTACTTCATTGTATCAAAAGGATGGAGATACCAAACGAATGTTTGATACCATATTGGTGGTAACCGATAGAAAGGTATTGGATAAACAACTTCAAAATACTGTTTCCAAATTAGAACAAACAGATGGAGTGGTTAATCCTGTTGATATGGGTTCTAAACAACTCAAAGAGTATTTAGAGAAGGGAAAAGATATTATCATTACTACTATTCAGAAGTTCCCATTTGTATCAGAGGTCATCTCAGAACTGAAAGGACATACCTTCGGAGTGGTGATAGATGAAGTTCACTCTTCACAAACTGGAGAAACCTCCAAACATCTCAAGAAATCACTTTCTGTAAACGAGGATGAAGAAGGAGAATTAGATTATGAAGAAGTAATCGGTAAAGAAATTGAATCACGAGGAAAACAAGAACATATTTCCTTCTTTGGATTTACAGGAACACCCAAAAACAAAACCTTAGAACTTTTTGGTAGAAAGAATGAGGATGGACATTATGTTCCGTTTCACTCGTATTCTATGAAACAATCCATTCAAGAGGGTTTCACCTTAGATGTTCTTCAGAACTATACTACCTACAAACGATATTTTAAAGTTCTTCAAAGTTCTGAAGATGATGTAGAAGTACCAGAGAGTAAAGTAAAGAGAGAGTTGGTCAACTATGTAGATTCTCATTCAGAAACCATCAGACAGAAGGTATCTATCATTTTAGAACATTTCGTTCAGAATACCTCTAAAAAGATAAGTGGTAGAGGAAGAGGAATGGTTGTGGTTCGTTCTCGTAAACATTGTGTCCTCTTTCACGAGGAGATGGTGAAACAAATGAAGGAGAGAAACCTCTCTTATAGTTGTTTGGTTGGGTTTAGTGGAACTATCTTCCACAATGGTAAGGAGAACTCAGAAACCTCTTTAAACACAGAGAATGGATTGGTAAACACCTCTATTCCGAATGGGTTGAAAGACCCGAAATATAGAATACTAATTGTATCCAATAAATTCCAAACAGGTTTTGATGAACCTCTCCTTCAGTCGATGTACGTAGATAAGATGTTGAGTGGAGTTCAATGTGTTCAAACCTTATCTCGTTTGAATAGAACCACAAGTGGAAAGACAGATACCTTTGTTTTAGATTTTGTAAATGAAACGGATGATATCGTAGAATCCTTTCAACCCTACTATACCTCAACGATACTCACAGAGGAAACCGACCCCGATAAGTTGTATCAGATGTTGTATGAGATTGAACAATACAATCTCTACACCCAATACCAAATAGATGAATTCTGTAAGGAGTTTTATTCTGATTCTGATTCAGACCAGAAGTTACATCCCATCATTGATGTGGTAGTAGATAACTACAACGAACGATTGAATGAGGAAGAACAAGATGAGTTTAAATCAAAGATTCAATCCTTCATCAGAATGTATTCATACATCTCTCAAATCTCATCTTTTGGAGAAGTGAAATGGGAGAAATCGTATGTGTTTCTGAGATTCTTAAATAAGAAACTCCCTAAGAGAGAAACGGAACGAATCTCTGTTGTAGATTCCGTTGATTTAGATTCACTTCGTATCCAAATGATGGGAGAAACCAATCTTTCGTTAGTTGAAGAACAAGGTGAGGTGTATGGTATCTCAGGTGAATCAGGTGGTGGAAGAGGTGAAGATGAAAAGGTTCTACTCTCTGATATCATAGATAAGATTAACCAAGTATTTGGAGAAAACTTAGGAGAAGAGGATAAAGTGACCTTAGAACAGATTCAACAACGAATGAATACCAATGATGAGTTAATGAAAGTTATCAATGGGAACAATTCTGAGGATGTAAAGAAGGAATACTTCAACAACCTATTTAAGGATACTGTGGTGGATTACCACGGAGATAGAATGGATTTCTACAAGAATGTAATGAATAAAACGGTCTTCCCTATGTTGGTTGATTTCATGTATAAGGAAGTGGTTAAACAAGTAGGTAAGAGATGAAACTATTCAGATTAATTAAAACGAACCTAAAGGAGGTAGAACAAGTACCATTCAAACTAGAAAAGGATATACAATCATTAGTTGAGGGGAATACGGATACCATATTTAATTTGAGGTTCATTCAAACTGAGTTAACGGTAGATAAGTACAGAATTGATTCTTTATGTTTCGATGAAGAGAACAACTCCTTTGTAATTATCGAATACAAAAAGGGGAATAGTTATTCAGTTATTGACCAGGGATATACCTATCTACAACTCCTACTCAATAACAAATCTGATTTCTTATTGGTACTATCTCAACACTTCAATAAGGTTCTAAGAATGGAAGATGTGGATTGGTCTCAATCACGAATCATCTTTGTATCTCCATCATTTAATTCATATCAGAAGGATAGTGTAAACTTTAAAGACTTACCATTTGAATTATGGGAAATCAAACGGTATTCGAATGATACCGTAGTTCTGAATCAACATCGTTCAAACTCAAAAGAGAGTATTGAAACTCTGAATCCGAACACAACTGATTCAATGATTTCTAGGGTTACCAAAGAGGTTAAGGTTTATACCATAGAACAACACCTTTCTAAAACCACAAAAAAGGTGGTAGAGAAATGGAATGACCTACATCAAAGATTGGTAGAATTGGATGACATCGAGATTATACCTAAGAGTCCATACATTAGTTTGATGTATAATGGTAAGACTGTATGTTACTTCAACTTCATGAAGAAAGGTATTAGAATAGATGTACTGAGGGGTAATGTGAATCCTGATGGTTCTAAATCAAAGAACTACTTTGATATTGACGACCCAAAAGGAATCTCATCTGAAGGAAGTTGGGAATGG
>CBFHWY010000048.1:8883-21304 GCA_965659675.1 Salibacteraceae bacterium
TACTGATGGTTCTAAATCAAAGAACTACTTTGATATTGACGACCCAAAAGGAATCTCATCTGAAGGAAGTTGGGAATGGAAGTCTGGAACCAAAGGAACTCTTTACAGAATATACTTTGATGAGAAGTCTGATATTGATTATACGATGTTCCTAATTAATCAGAAATATAAAACACTCACTTAATGAAATACCTTCCATTTATACTGTTCCTGATACCAATAACCTCTTACTCTCAAAAGGTGTTCTCAGTTGATTACTCCAATCAATCTGATGTTAAGGTATATGTGGTAGAGTATGAAAATCAATGTGATTTAAAGGTGTTCAAAGTAGATTATCCAAATCAAGTGGATGGGAACAAGGGGTTATGGTATTTTGTAGATTACCCTAATCAATCAGATAAGAAGATATACTTCGTCGATTATCCCAACCAAAGTGATTTGAAGATATTTTTTGTGAAGTATAAGAACCAATCAGGTTGGAGAGATAAATCAAAACAACACTTGATGTATTAGGAAACCATCCTCTTCAATACCCCATTCAATCCATCAATATTCTTATTGGTATTCCTTAACCTACTGAAGAGTTTCCTGAAGGGAGATACTAACTTCTTCAACATTGATTTTAAGGATATCTCATCCATTCTCTGAACACCGATGGTGGATACCACTCTACTTACCGTTTTAGTACTAAGTAGGATATCTTCTAATACCTTTTTGGTTTGTTGATTCACCTTCGTTAGTGATTTCTCAAAACTCTCTTTGTATTTGAAGTTATCTCTATTGTATCCCATTCTTTTCAGGGTTACCAAATACTTCTTTGTTTGAATCGATTTCTGATTCTGTATTGTCAGTTGTTCTAAGATGGGTCGTAACTCTCCTTCAATCTCTTTGTATCGGTTTGAAAGTTCACTCAGTTCTTTCTTTACCCTATCAATCTTATCGGAGAGTGTCCCAAACTCATCAATCTTTGATTCTATATCTCGTTCAAATTTGAATTCATTTAATCTCATCACTTACTCCATATGTTCTTCCATTGGAAATCGTTCTCAGGTTGTGGTTCCTGAACCTTTTCCTGAGGTTTATTAATCATCTTAGTGTTGAGATATCTATGAAGGTCAGATAACCTCATATACCTCTTATTCTGAGTTATCTTTATGATAGGTAGGTTTTCTTCCATTACCAATTTCTCAAAGTGTCTTCTACTGATGTTGAGGTAATCCATCACTTCGTATTTCGTAAGTAGTTTATCTTCCATAGTATTCCTTCACTTTTCTTTCAAACTCTTTTTGTTTCTCTATGGGTAACATCCCAATACCTTTCTCTAAGGTTCTCTTTCCATTGAAAAGGATTGAATCCCTATACTTCTCATAGGTTATGAATAGGTTGATTAGAGATTTAGTGGTATCAGGTATTTTATCGGGTGGTAGATGGTATCCAACCTCTTCTGTAAACTCTTTGAGTTTATCCATTAGTTCGTTGTGTAATTCATTTGGTGTTTGTTTCATTGTTGTTCTCCTTTTTACTTATCACTTAGATATAATCTATCCTATCAGTGTCGTAATACTCACAATGAATTCAATATGGAATCCTATTCCTAAATCCATTGTAGACGACTGATAGGATAACTCATCACTTGAGTACTCACTATCACAACCCCATTATCGTTCAGTTCCCCTCCACTGGGTATCACTCCGAGTATATTACAATACTGTCGGTTGTTGACTATAACACCTTTCTGAAGGGTGTTAACTATCAATAAGTATGGGAGTAAATCTTTAAACGTTAGAAAATCACAGAATTTCTCAAAATAATTTCTGAGAGATGTTCAAAAGGGAAGTAAGGGATTGAAGGTGGTTAGAGTTTTTAGGTAAATCTCTTCTCATAGGGACTACGACGTATCCTACCTAAAATTGGGTGTATTATCAATTCAATAGTAACAGGAGATACCTCAACTATATCTTCACGATTCATTCTTTCTTCCCGAATCAACCCCTTTTTGTACATAGAATGTACTTTGGAGTTTGTAAATGAAGTACCTCGAGGTGTTTTTAATCCCTCATCATTGAAGATTTTTGAAATACGACGATAACCAATAGGGGTTACAGAATTCTCAATAAAACCCTTAATTCTATCGTACAAATACTGTTGGTAATCCGAATAATTGGATTCCCATATTTTTGTGGAAGTTATTGATACAGAGAAATATACTAATATGAGTCCGGAGTTACATTTCTTATCCCATAACCTTACTCCACTGTGACAGACTTCGCAAGGTTACGCGGTTGATCCACATTACAGTCTCGCATTACAGCAATATGATACGCGAGAAGCTGAAGTGGTACTACGGAGATGAATGGAACAAAAAGCTCATCCGTTTTAGGGATCTCAATCGTATAGTCGGCCATTTGCTTCACATTTTTGTCTCCTTCGGTAACCACCGCGATCACAACACCATTTCTGGCTTTAACCTCCTGAATGTTGCTAACCACTTTCTCGTAATTCTCACCTTGAGTTGCAATAACAACCACTGGCATTTGATCATCGATCAGGGCAATTGGCCCGTGTTTCATTTCGGCTGCCGGATAACCTTCAGCATGAATGTATGAGATCTCCTTTAGCTTTAACGCGCCCTCTAGTGCAACTGGGAAACTGCTACCTCTTCCCAGATACAGGAAGTTTCTGGCATCTTTGAATTTCTCGGCGATCTTAATGATCTGATCATTGGTCTCGAGTACTTCCTCTACTTTCTTTGGAATGGTCTCCATTTCGAAGAGAAGTTCACGGAGCTTGTTATTTGGAATACTTGCTTTTTTCATTCCGAGGTAAAGCGCCATCAAAGTCAATACGGTGATCTGCGCGGTGAAGGCCTTAGTTGAAGCTACACCGATCTCAGGACCTGCATGAGTGTAAGACCCGGCATGAGTTGTTCTGGGGATGGAGCTTCCAACCACATTACAAACGCCAAGAATAGTGGCGCCTTTTTCTTTTGCCAATTCTATTGCCGCAAGCGTATCGGCTGTTTCACCTGATTGGCTGATAGCAATAACCACATCATCTTCATTGATGATAGGATTTCGGTAGCGAAGCTCGGAAGCATATTCCACTTCAACGGGAACCCGTGCCAGTTCTTCGAACAAGTACTCACCTACAAGTCCAGCATGCCATGAAGTTCCACAAGCAACTATGATGATCCGTTTTGCATTGACGAGCTGTCGCTCATAATCTACAATTCCCCCGAGAGCAACAATCCCACGATTAGCACGAACACGGCCCCTCATGCTGTCTTTAATGGATCGAGCCTGCTCATAGATCTCTTTAAGCATGAAGTGATCGTACCCACTCTTTTCAATGGACTCCAAATGGAGTTCCAGCTCTTGTATGTAAGGAGTGATGTTTTCTTTACCAATGGTGAAGATCTCAGGTTGCTCTCCTCTATGAAGAACGGCGATCTCACCGTCGTTGAGGTAGATCACGTCTTTAGTATACTCAACGATTGGTGTGGCGTCGGAGGCCAAAAAGAATTCATCTTCTGCCAGACCGATCACGAGGGGTGAACTTTTTTTGGCGGCGATGAGTTCATCTGGGTTTCCTTCTGACATCAAGACCAAAGCGTAGGCGCCAACCACTTCAGTAAGTGCTATTCGAACCGCTTCTTTCAGATCTACCTTTTGATTTTTTTTGACTTCTTCGATCAGGTTCACCAATACTTCCGTATCGGTATCACTGTGGAAAACATAGCCGCGTTTTTGAAGCTCTTTTTTTAGTGAATCATAGTTTTCTATGATTCCATTATGGATGAGAACAAGGTCGCCAGAATTACTGCGATGAGGATGAGCATTGGTATCGTTAGGTGGTCCGTGGGTAGCCCAACGGGTATGACCAATACCAATACTTCCTTTAGGTTGCTTTTCGCCAATATGTCTTTGAAGGTCCGAAACTTTACCCTTGCATTTATGCAGTTCCAGAGCACCATTCATGGTGGCAATTCCTGCGCTGTCATAACCGCGATACTCCAGTCTCTGGAGACCTTTGATCAAAATGGGGTATGCTTCCGCTTTTCCTAAATATCCTACTATTCCGCACATATCAGTTTATGGAGTATGTTATTCTGAAATTCATTCCTGTACCATCCTCTGCAGGACCTTTTACCGAGGTCCACCTGGGATTATATACCCTGCTAAAATAACCACCACCATCGATCAAAAGCAAGCCATTATTCTCAAACTTATCATCAATGACTCCTTGAATATATTCTGAGATGTTAAATACATACTCATTGTTGATGATATCATAGCTGCCTCCATACGAAGCAGGGCCTCTGAAGAAGTCTGGAATGAACTGCGCTCCTCCTTCTGCTGATCTGGTGATCAGGTACAATCTATTGTGTACAGGGAAATCTACGGGATTTGAGTTGGCAGGGATTCTGATGCTGGCTCCATTTACTATGATCGTTTCTGGTTCCTGCCAATCATCTAAGGCCGGAATTTCAATGAGGGTATTTAAACCTGAAGCAGAATGAACATAAAAGTCATCGCTTGTGCCTGGGTCTGAAACGATGGATTCTATATATGGACTCCAGTTGTGTTCAAAACAGGCTACTCTGGCGCAAGAGGCATCAATAGGAAATTCAAGCTGATACTGATCATTCAATGAGTCGGCTGCGTAAAAATCATCCTGAAACTCGATGATCATCCTGGTGAATTCACTGGTCATGTTCAACAATGCAATTCCTCCCTCGTCGTCATCCCTGTTCTCTGCCCATATATGAACACCCGGAAATACGTTTCTGAGCCCTTCATTTGACTCAAAGGCTTGGTTTCTGTTCTTGAGTATGTCGTCACCAATTGAAAGTGGTAGATCGATGACCATGGCAGCTGGTTCTGACTGTCCATTCACTACGATCTCACTCAACGGATCTGGGCTGATGGTTTGTATAACCGGCACTGAAGTTTGAAGTGCTGCTAATTCTGCATAGCCATCCGACAAAAAATCATTTGTATCCAGACGATCACCAAGCTTCCAGGCCACAATATGCATGTCTTCGATCGGACCATAGAAGTCTGAGTAGCCAATATAGAGTTTCACGGATTTCACTTCTGGATTGGAGAGCTGCGGTAGATTGATCGAGCCACTAGGCAGTGAAAACTCGGTGGCAAAGCCGTAGAAACTAGATCCGATGCTATCGTTCTCCGTGGCCCCTAACAATGCTGTATTGATGCCGTCAGTTCTCAAAGGATCTTCAAATTCAGTACTGCAGATCAACTCAAAACTATCAGTCTCCAGAACCTGAACTGAATTTACGCCTGCATCAGCGGGTACTTCACCAAGATCAGAATCTTCACATGAAACTAGTCCTAAAAAAAGAGTTGCAGCCAAAACTGACCGCAACTCCCGTGCAAATAAATTTCGATATGTAAACATCTTAGTCGGCCAGTACTCCTGACTCTTCAAGCACCTTGTCATAGAAAGCATCGTAGGCATCAACGTATTGTTCCTCGTTTTGGTATTCCAAAACGTTTCCGTTGGTCGATTTGATGTTTTCAATGTGCGATTTTGCCATTGAATCTGATCCGAGGATCACACCGTCAGCATATTGCGCAGCAAGCAGATCAAGATTTTGAACGTTCGCTTTGTTCGCAAGCTCAAGTTCTTCTGCAGAAACACGATCGGTTACCGCTTTTGAAGCAAACTTATTGCTGATCTGTTTGATACCGTCGTTATAGTCATATGCTGAATAAACGATCTTGGCATTCGAGAATATCGGGTCGTTTTCGTATTCTTTCTTCACATAAAGTGGAAGGATGGAAGAGAACCATCCATGACAATGGATGATATCTGGAGCCCATCCGAGCTTCTTCACTGTTTCCAGCACGCCTTTACCAAAGAAGATCAAGCGCTCATGGTTGTCTGGGTGCTCTACGCCTTCAGCGTCTTTGAATGTATTCTTCCTTTTGAAGTATTCTTCATTGTCGATAAAATAGACCTGCATTCTGGCTTGTTGAATAGAGGCTACTTTGATGATAAGTGGATGATCGTGATCGTCGATGATCAAATTCATTCCAGAAAGTCGAATCACTTCATGTAACTGATGTCTTCTTTCATTGATGCACCCAAAGCGAGGCATGAAAGTCCTTATCTCTTTTTCTTTTTCCTGAATGGCTTGTGGCAAATTCCTGCTGACATTGGCCATTTCAGATTCAGGTAGATAGGGGAAGATTTCTTGGGAAACATAAAGAACTCGTACTTTATTCATAAGGAAAGATGTTTTTAGGAGCTGACGAAAATACAAAAAATGTAGCATTAGTAGGGCTTTGAGCTGCTTTTATTCTCAATTTCGCCCCGTTTACAGCGGTTTTATGCGGATATTTAACAAAAGTGAGGCTCTAAAAGACTGGAGAAATCTTCAGAAGGAAGATATTGGATTTGTACCAACCATGGGTGCCTTGCATGAAGGTCATCTCAGTTTGATCAGAGAAGCGAAAAAGGAAAACGATCTTGTGCTTTGCTCGATCTTTGTGAATCCAACGCAGTTCAACAATCAAAATGACCTGCAGAAATATCCGAGAAGTATTGAAGCAGATACCGCACTTCTTAAGAACGAAGGCTGTGATATTGTATTCATTCCCGATACAGATGATATGTACCCCGATTCGCTCAAGGCAGAGGATTATGATTTTGGTGATCTGGACAGCACCATGGAGGCGGAGTTTCGTCCAGGACATTTTAAGGGAGTGGCGACAGTGGTGCACAAGTTCTTTGATCTGATCAAGCCTACAAGAGCTTACTTTGGTGAAAAGGATTATCAACAACTTCAGGTCATACGTTCGCTGGTTGAGCAGCGAAATTTGGGAGTAGAGATCATTGGCTGCCCCATCGCAAGAGAAGAACATGGATTGGCGCGGAGTTCCAGAAACGAAAGGTTGAGCTCCCAGGAAAGGGAAGAAGCCGCCATCATTTATCAGTCTTTGCTGGAGGCAAAGGATAAGTATTCCAAACAGTCGGTAAGATCAACCGTTGAGCACATTACAACAGCCTTTGATAAGCTACAGGGTGTTGAGCTTGAATACATTCAATTTACAGATGCAAAGACCCTTCAAAGCGTTGATGAATGGGATGAGGCGGAGCACGTGAGAGGCTTTATTGCCGCTTATTTTGGGGAAGTGCGACTCATCGATAACCTGCTCATATTTTAGTAATTTTGCAGCGCAATGATGATAGAGGTAGTAAAGTCAAAGATTCACCGTGTTTCGATCACAGAGGCAAACCTGCATTATATTGGGTCCATCACCATAGACGAGGATCTCATGGATGCTGCAAATATGATCGAAGGTGAAAAAGTTCAGGTGGTGAACATCAACAATGGTGAGCGACTTGAAACTTACATTATCAAAGGAAAAAGAGGTTCTGGAGAAGTTTGCCTGAATGGTGCAGCTGCTAGAAAGGTCATGCGTGGTGATATAGTGCTGATAATATCTTACGCCCACCTTGATTTTGAAGAAGCGAAGACATTCAAGCCTTCTATCGTCTTTCCCGACGAAGCAACGAACCGCTTGAAATAAGCGAATATTGAAAAAGACGATCATTAATTCACTCAAAGTCCTATTGCCTTTGGGCCTGGGCTTGTTCCTCGTCTGGTATTATTTCAATTCGCTCAACCAAAAAGACCTTGATGAGATCTCAAATGCATTTGCTAAGGCCAATTATGGCTGGATACTTTTTTCTTTCGTCTTTGCGATCCTTAGTCATCTCAGCAGGGCTTATAGGTGGAAATATACCCTGCAGCCATTGAATTATGAACCCAGATTCCTCAATAGCTTCTTCTCAGTGATGATCGCCTATTTGGTTAACCTGGCTGTTCCAAGACTCGGGGAGATCAGCCGTTGCGGCGTAATGGCGCGCTATGAGGATATGTCGTTTCAAAAGCTACTCGGAACGGTGATTGCCGAAAGAATTGCAGATCTGATCATTCTGATCATCATTACCACAAGTGTGGTTTTTCTCCAGTATGAAGTAATAAAAGATCTCATAGAAGATGTGTTTCAAGCTATGGGGGCAAAGATCCCCGGTACGGCGGCTATCTTGATCTTACTTGCGCTCGGCTTGGGAGCTCTGGCAGTATTCGTCTGGCTGATGAGATCAGGGGTGTCACATCCCCTTTTGGATAAATTAAAAGGCTTTTTGCGCGGACTATCAGAAGGAATAAGAGCGATCTATAAAATGAAGCAGAAATGGGCATTCATCTTTCATACCATTTTCATTTGGGTGATGTATTTAGTGATGTACTATATCTGTTTCTTTAGTCTGCCTGAAACGAGCAACGTGCCCTGGGCTGGGGTGCTTACTTCCTTTGTTTTGGGTGGAATTACGATCGTGCTCACCAACGGAGGGATCGGCGCATACCCATTGGCAATCATGGGTGTACTCCTGCTTTATGGAGTGGATAAGAACATAGGAGGGGCTTTTGGCTGGATCGTATGGACGGCACAAACAGTTTTGCTGATCGTTTTTGGTGCATTATCTTTTGCCCTCATGCCAGTCTATAATTCAATGATCAGAAAAAAAGCCAATGAGTCACATTCTTGAAAAAGTAAGATCAAAGATCATTACAGGGCCCGAGCTTCAATCTAAATTGAAGGAATGGAGAAGCCGTAATGAAACGATCGTTTTTACGAATGGCTGTTTCGACATTCTGCATCTCGGACATTTGACCTACCTCATGCAAGCTGCTGAGCTCGGATCAAATTTGATCATTGGACTCAACTCCGACAATTCGGTGCGGAGTCAAAATAAAGGACCTGAAAGGCCGCTCCAGGATGAGAATTCCAGATCGATAACGCTTGCTTCCCTCAGCTTTGTATCAGCTGTCATAGTCTTCGACACTGATACTCCTTTGGAATTGATTAAAGAGATCAAACCCGATGTTTTGGTGAAAGGTGCCGACTATGACGCATCGGAAACGGACCCTGAGAAAAAGACTTACATTGTGGGTTCACAGGAAGTGAAGGCCCATGGAGGAGAAGTAAAGGCGATACCCTTGCTCGAAGGATACTCTACCAGTGCCATTGTGGAAAAGTTCAAAGGCTGATATGGCTAAAAATAAGAGCAGTTTCGTTTGTCAAAATTGTGGAGCAAAAAGCCCTAAGTGGGTTGGGAAATGTCCATCATGTGGAGAATGGAATACCTACAATGAGGAGCTGCTGACTGAAAAAAAAGCAGGTAAAAAAACACTGAGCGGACCAAAGAAGAAGTCTAAGCCAACCAAGATCGTTGAGGTTGGAAAACAAGACCAAAGTAGACTTCCCTTATCGGACCAGGAACTCAATCGCGTGCTGGGAGGTGGGCTTGTAAGGGGCTCTGCGGTGCTCATAGGAGGTGAGCCTGGAATAGGAAAATCTACCTTGCTCTTGCAAATATCCCTTAACATTAAAGGAAAAGTGCTTTATGTTTCAGGCGAAGAAAGTCTGGAACAGATCAAGCTAAGAGCCGATCGAATCACCGAAAATTCCACAGATTGTTATTTGCTTTCTGAAACGGATACTGATCAGATCCTCGATGCTTTGAATGAACTTCAACCAGATGTACTGATCATTGATTCTGTACAAACCCTTTACTCTAATGTACTGGACTCTCCTGCTGGTAGCGTTTCTCAGATCAAACAGTCAGCAGCGGAGATCATACAGGCAACCAAGGAAATGGGCGTTCCTGCATTTTTTATCGGACATATTACAAAGGAAGGTCAGCTTGCCGGCCCCAAAGTTCTTGAGCATATGGTGGATGTGGTGCTTCAATTTGAAGGCGATCGTCAGCATCACTTTCGTTTACTTCGGTCATTAAAGAACCGATTTGGAAGCACACATGAGCTTGGAATTTACGACATGCAGGCCGATGGCCTACGGGAGGTGAATAATCCTTCGAATGTATTATTGGCACAGAGAGACACAGACCTTAGTGGTGTGAGTGTGGGCTGCAGTATGGAAGGTATTAGACCGCTTCTTATTGAGGTTCAGGCTTTAGTGAGTTCAGCAGCCTATGGAACTCCCCAAAGAAGTACCACAGGTTTCGATACCAGAAGGCTCAATATGCTTCTTGCTGTGCTTGAGAAACGATGCGGTTTTAGACTGGGAGCAAAAGATGTGTTCCTCAACATTGCAGGAGGCATAAAGGTTTCTGATCCAGCACTGGACCTTGCAGTTATTGCGGCTATTCTGTCCTCTAATGAAGATGAGAGCATCGATCCAAAAACGTGTTTCTTCGCAGAAGTTGGACTCTCTGGTGAGATACGTCCAGTAAATAAGATCGAACAGCGCCTCTCTGAAGCCGCTAACATGGGTTTTGAAAAGGCCTATATTTCTGCTTTTCACAAAAAAAGTTTTGCGATCGAAAAACAAATAAAACTCGAACGCGTCAAAAGAATAGACGAATTCTACAGAAATCTACTTTGATGATATGCGACTACTGGCCTTACTATCATTTATCATAATATCGACACAGAGCATGGCACTTCAGGTTGACTACGAATTGAGAATGGAGGATCCCCACAAACACTACTTTCAGGTTAAAATGAAAGTCAGTGGATTCAATGGCAGTCAGTGTTTGGTGAAAATGCCCGTTTGGACCCCAGGTTCATATAAGATACGGGAATATGGCCGATATGTAGAAGATGTAAGTTCAAGCTCAAAAAGTGGAGAAGACCTCTTGGTGACCAAGCTGAATAAGAATTCCTGGACGGTCAGCAATCTTCGCAACAGCGAATTTGTGATAGAATATCGTGTCTATGCTTTTCAGGAAAATATCCGAATGTCATTTCTGGATGACTCCCACGCATTCATTACTGGAACCACAGTCTTCATGTATGTGAACGATGAAAAGAACAATCCAGGTACCGTACAGATCTTTCCATGGGAGGGTTTCTCACAGATCTCTACCGCTTTGCCGAAAGTGAACAAGAACAGCTTTAGTTACACCAATTATGATCATTTGGTGGATTGTCCTATTGAGATCGGTAATCAGGAGATCATCGAGTTTAAGGATCATGGTGTGAATTACACACTTGCGATCTACGGAGGGGGTAACTTCAAGTCAAACAAGGTCAAGAAAGATGTAAAAAAGATCACGGCAGAAGCTACGAATGTCTTTGGTGAGAACCCAAATGAGAATTACTTATTCATCATTCACAACTCCAATTCCAGAGGAGGGGGCTTAGAGCATACGAACAGTACCGTTCTGCAACTAGATCGAGACTCGTATAAACCTGAAGGACAATATGAGCGTTTTTTGGGTCTTGTGGCACATGAGTACTTTCATGTGTGGAATGTAAAGCGCATCCGCGCTGAGGTCATGGGTCCGTTCAATTATGATGCGGAGATATATACCGACTTGCTCTGGTTATTTGAGGGCTTTACGAGCTACTATGACAAGCTCCTGCTCTATAAGGCTGGTTACAAAAAGAAGGAAGAATTTCTCAATGCCATTTTAGGCACGATCCGCTCGGTTGAATCGCAACCAGGGAATCAATATCAGTCTTTGCGAGAATCGAGTCTCGACACCTGGGTGAAGACATATATTCGTGATGAGAATTCTGTGAACACGACCATCTCCTACTATTCAAAGGGCTCTTTGGTTGCCTTGCTTCTAGATTTGAAGATCACCGCCGAAACAAATGGCAAAAAGAAACTGGATGATTTTATGCAGGCGCTCTATCAGAAATCTGAAGAGGGTAAACAACCCATAAACTATGAGATCGTTAAAAAGATCGCTAGCGAAGTGTGTGAAACGGATCTGACTGACTTTTTTGCGTCTGCGGTGGAGAAAGCTGGCTCGCTTGACTATGCACCATATCTCAAAATGAACGGTGTTGAATTAAAAACGGAGACCAAAAAAGAGTTGAGTCTGGGAATTGGGCTCAGTATTGGCTATGTCCAATATGTTCTAAGGGATAGTCCTGCAGAAAAAGCTGGGATATTTGCCGGTGATATGATCCTCTCGATCAATGGAAAGAAACTAAAAGGAGAAAGGTTCGATGAACTGATGAAAGATGCAGAAGACGACAGTTCATGGAAAATTGTTATACTAAGGAAAGGTCTGAAAAAAGAGATCGAAATGGAAAGACCTTATATGGAAAAACCATTTTATGATATCAGTGTTTCTGATGAAGCTGCTGTAGACCGATGGTTAAATTGATGGCTAAGTGAAAGTATACACCAAAAAAGGCGATAAAGGAGAAACGAGCTTGCTCGGAGGAACCCGAGTGCCTAAAACACATCTGCGAATTGAGTCTTACGGAACCGTAGATGAGCTGAATTCTCATGTGGGCATGCTTAGAGATCTGGCGGACCTTAGAAATGAAGAGTTGATCTGGATTCAGAACAAACTCTTTTCAATTGGATCTGTACTCGCGATGGAGAAAAAGGAATCTTCCTGG
>CBFHWY010000049.1:0-21265 GCA_965659675.1 Salibacteraceae bacterium
ATCCCAGCCATCAAAGTTGAGACTCGTTTTCATGTATTCATTCTCCCTTACTTCAATGATCTCTTGTTTCCCATTACCCTGGCTTTCGCTTTTCCAGGTCCACGTGGCGCCGCGACCTTTGCCACCATTTCCATACTCACCAATGAGATTCGGATCAGCTTGCTGCCATGGATCCCATTTTTTCCAGTTTCTAAAATCGGAGATCTGATCGTAAACAGCAGAAGCGGAGGCGTTGATCACAATTGATTTTTCAACTTGCATCTTGCCTGGGGCAAAGATATTTACAGAAAGAAAAGCAAGGACTACAACTCCGAGGCCTATCAATATGTATTTCATGGCTTTCATAGATGATTTCTTTGGTTTCATCAAAAATAGTGATTGTGTAAGTAACAATGCTAACATCAAGGCGTTAACGAAAAGAGAACAGTAGTATCGCCAAAACAGCTGCTACTTATTATACTTTTGGAGGCCGATGAAAAAAGCACCAATCATTCTTTTTTGTTTCCTACTTAGCCTTGGTTTAAGTAGTCCTGTGCATGCAGGAGACCCTGGGGGGAAGAAGACAAAAAAGGATACGGTATCAGCGGTCGTGCTCTACGGAAATGACTTGCTTTTTCAGTCGATAGAACAGCTTAGCGATGAGCGTATCAATGAGGTTTACGACTCACTAAAGGCATTGCCGACTGCTCCTCAAAACCTTCTGAATCAGATCGACCTTTACCTCAGAGTAAAGGATATGAGCAAGGACGAACTCGCTTTTTTGATGGATTCCTTATTTGAAGCGGATGATGTGGAATATGCACTCATAAATCAGATCAACCTCTATATCATTGAGAATCCACCTTTGGAGATCAAGATAAGTCCGGAGATCACCATTCGAAGGCGTTCGCCATATCCTGCAGATGAGCATTATTATCAGTGGAATACCTCAAAACCGCACCCATACCCTCTCTCACTTTTCAGAAATGATGAAAATAAGGAATTGAGTTTATCAGGGAAGGATCTCGGAGTCTATCATTCACCTCTTGAGAAGATCGTAATAACCTCAAAATATGGATGGAGAGACGGTCGCTCGCATCGAGGCTATGATCTGGATCTTGAGGTTTGGGATAAGGTACGCAGTGCATTTGATGGGAAAGTTCGCTTCGCAGGATATTATGGAGGTTATGGCAGGGTGATCGTTGTCAGGCATTACAATGGTCTGGAAACCGTCTATGCTCATCTTCATCGATATAGGGTAAAGACGGGTGATGAGGTAAAAGCAGGCGATCTGCTGGGATTAGGGGGTAGCTCGGGCCACTCTACCGGAAGTCATCTGCATTTTGAGGTAAGGTATAAGGGTATTGCGCTCGACCCAGGGAGCTTCATTAATTTTAAAGAAAAGAAGCTGGTTTCTGATAGGATCTACCTGAAGAAGAAAAAATATGGATATGCCAGCATTCCGGTGGGCATTCCTTTCCATACTGTTGAGCGCGGAGACTCTCTTTATGGGATCGCAGAGCGCTATGGAACGAGCGTGGCCAGACTTTGTGAGATTAACAATATCCGCCGCAATGCATACCTAAAGGTTGGACAGCGCATACGAATCATCTGATGGACTTTAAGATAGATTTCACGAATTTTCAGGAACACCCAACCAACCGCAGTTTTATGGTGTTCAAGTTCCACCGAAAGGAACAGGCGGACTACTTTGAGGGCTTGCTACACGAAGCGGCTATTCTTTATGAAAGACATGATGACCTGGATGATCCTGATAAGCCACGTTATTTGTTTGCTGCCCCGAAAAAGCACGAAGACCAGCTCCGATATCTCAATAACCTGGCGATAGGAAAGTTCAGGTCTAAATTCATTCCCGATCGTTCATTCCGTTTTGTGGTCTTCTTTATCAGTGCGTTGGTCTTAGCCCTGGCTTTTATTGGCTATTTCAAAGCCACTTAATACTTCAAAGTCACCATTGAACGCAGATTGTGATTTCAGAGAGTCACTGCTATACCTTTGCATCATGCGCCAGATCGTATTTCTTTTTTTATTGATCCTTTCGGTGCCGGCAATGAGTCAAAAGCGTTTGCTCACCTTTGGTATTGAGCTAAAGCCCATGATGCCTGGTGACCTATTTCGTACAGGAACAGCTGAAGTGTCTGAGGCGAATCTCGATTTTAGTATCACCAATAAATTGGGCTATTCTGGAGGTATGTTGGTGAGGTATGGATTCACTGATGCCATTTCATTGGAATCGGGCATCAACTTTGTGCGAAGGAATTATGAGCTGAGCATAATCGATTCCGATATCGACTTCACCGGAACAAGTCGATTTGCCGTGATCGGATATGAGATCCCGACACGAGGTCTGGTTTATGTGCGTTTGGCTGAAAGGATCTACATGAATGCCGCCTTTGGCTTGAGTTTTAACTTCTATCCGTCAGACGTGGCCAGTTTTGGAGATTATTTTGAGCATATATCTGTGCGACGTTCATGGATTCAAACCGCTGGGGTAGCTAACCTTGGGTGGGAATACAGAACTTACGAAAAAGGGACTTTCTATCTGGGGGCGTCTTTTCACAGGCCCTTTGGTAATATGTATCGAAGTTTTTTGACCTACCTCACCGACAGCTACTTTACTGAGGTAGCAACGGATCTAAATGCGGCTTATTTAACGATGGATCTGCGTTATTTCTTTCACGAAGAACCCATGAAGAAGAAGCGAAAAGAGAAAAAAGACAACAAGCTTCGAGAGTTTCGCAAGATGCAAAAAGACAGGGAAAGAAAGAAACGACGGGAGAAGTAGCTCGTTTGTTCATCGTAAATCGACAAAGGACTGTTGATTTCTATCCAACTTAAGCCCTCCAATGCCGCTTTTCATGTTATTCCTTTGATCAAACCGAGAGAAAAATGGCATATTCTAAAAAAGACCAGTTCAAAGATCCTGATATTAAGATATCTCGCTTTGCAAAGGCATTGGCTCACCCAGCAAGGGTGGCTGTATTAAAGATACTCGTAGAACGAGGTACCTGTATTTGTGGGGATTTTGTGGAAGCACTTCCGCTGTCTCAATCAACTGTTTCACAGCATTTGAATGAGCTCAAAGCTGCGGGTATCGTTACCTCCAGAATTGATGGTCCACGTGTCGCTTACAAGATCGACGACAGGAATTGGGCCCTGGCCAAACATCATTTAGGAGGATTCTTTAACCGTCTGAGTACGGCTGCCTGAAGCAGTTTCCTATTTTTGCCGCTTGCATAAGGCAAGCATATGGCAAAAGATTTCACAACAAGAGAAGAAGACTACTCAAAGTGGTATAACGATTTAGTGGTCCGAGCAGACCTCGCTGAAAATTCAGATGTCCGCGGATGTATGGTTATAAAGCCATACGGCTATGGCATTTGGGAGAAGATGCAGCGACAGCTCGACCAGATGTTCAAGGATACTGGACATCAAAATGCCTATTTCCCTCTCTTCATCCCTAAATCTTACATGTCAAAAGAAGCCGCCCACGTGGAAGGCTTTGCCAAAGAATGTGCGGTTGTTACACATTATCGCCTTAAGAATGATGAAGACGGTAAAGGGGTTGTGGTTGACCCAGATGCAAAGCTTGAAGAAGAGTTGATCATTCGTCCAACGTCAGAGACCATCATTTGGAATACCTACCGAAACTGGATTCAGAGCTACAGGGATCTTCCCATTCTGGTAAATCAGTGGGCCAACGTGGTTCGTTGGGAAATGAGAACAAGGTTATTTCTGAGGACAGCGGAATTTCTTTGGCAGGAAGGGCATACTGCTCATGCGACTCGCGAGGAAGCGATAACTGAGGCTGAAACCATGCTCGATGTCTATGCCGAGTTTGCTGAGAAATACATGGCTATGCCAGTGATCAAAGGGATCAAATCCGAATCTGAGCGTTTTGCGGGGGCGGAAGAGACCTATTGTATTGAGGCCTTGATGCAGGACGGAAAGGCATTACAGGCTGGCACGTCGCATTTTCTTGGTCAGAATTTCGCAAAGGCCTTTGATGTAAAATTCACATCAAAAGAAGGAAAGCAAGAGTATGTATGGGCCACATCATGGGGCGTTTCAACCCGTTTGATGGGAGCACTGGTGATGTCTCATTCAGATGATCAGGGACTTGTTCTTCCACCTAGATTGGCGCCAATACAAGTGGTGATTGTTCCGATCTATAAATCAGAGGAACAGTTTAACGCGATCAGTGAAAAGGCCAATGAGATCATGAACGCCTTAAAGAATAAGGGAATTAGTGTGAAGTTCGACGACCGCGATACACACAAACCAGGCTGGAAATTCGCTGAATATGAGTTAAAAGGAGTTCCGGTGCGCCTTGGTATTGGTCCACGCGACCTCGAGAATGGAACCGTTGAGCTGGCCCGAAGAGACACTTTAAGCAAGGAGGTTGTACACCTTGATGGAATAGAATCTCATATCGAATTTGTTCTTGAGGATATTCAGCATAATCTCTTCAAAAAAGCTCAGGAAAGAACAAAGCAGAATACTCATGAAGCTAACAGCTGGGATGAATTCAAGGCTAAGATCGAAGACGGTGGTTTTGTTCTTGCGCATTGGGATGGTACTGCTGAAACAGAAGATAAGATCAAAGAAGAAACCAAAGCGACCATTCGTTGCATTCCACTTGACTCAAAGCATGAGCCTGGTCAATGCATACTTTCAGGAAAGCCAAGTGAGAGGAAGGTGATCTTCGCCAAGGCATATTAAAATGGATAGAAAGAAGGAGATCATAGACACTCTTGGGCGAAAAGCTCTTTGCAAGCAACAGGTCTTCACATTGACGGAAGACTATTTCAAGATGCTCAAGATCCTACTTGCGAAGCTCTGTGAAGAGTACCGTAATGAGCTAGACGGAGAGGAGCTCAAGAAAAAGGTTGAGATCGGCTTCAAGTCGAGCAGTAAATACGAAGCTCAGTTTAAATTTAGTGGAGACACCCTCGTATTTCATATGCATACCAATGTCTTTCGTTTTGATGATCAACACCGACTCTGGAAAACGTCTTACTTGAAGGAGGATGAGCTTAGAAGTTATTGCGGGGTGATCAATATTTATAATTTCCTCTCTGATTCCCTAAAGTACAATCGGGTAAATGATGCTGGATATCTTATCGGAAGAATATTCATCAATAAGGATCGCCATTTCTTTCTTGAAGGCAAAAAGCAGTTAGGATTTGTTTACAATCGCTTTGACAGAGACGAGCTAGATAAGGATAAACTTAGAGATATGATCGAAGCGTCCATTATGTTCAGCCTCGACTTCGACCTCTATACGCCCAAGTTTGATCGCGTTCATATGGTCTCAGTGGATCAGATCATGGAATTGGGGAATAATCCAAGATTAAGAACAGAAAAACGCCTGGGTTTTCAGTTCAATTTTAAGGATGATGAAACTAAAGCTTGAATTTTTTTATTCAACTGGAATTTAATCTCAAAAATATTTACATTTGCGCTCCCGTTTTCGAAAGGGAAAAAAACGGTCCGTTCGTCTAGGGGTTAGGACGCCAGGTTTTCATCCTGGTAACAGGGGTTCGAATCCCCTACGGACTGCAAGTAAAATATAGGAAAGAGCACATGGCTAATCATAAATCAGCACTTAAGAGAATTCGTCAGATCAGCGTAAGGAGAGATCGTAATCGCTATTATTTCAAAACCATGAGGAACGCTGTTCGCGATCTTCGTGAATTGACTGACAAGAAAGAAGCAGAAAAGCGTCTGCCGGAGGTTTATGCGATGATCGATAAACTTGCTAAGAAGAATGTCATTCACAACAACAAAGCCGCAAACCTTAAGAGCAAACTTTCAAAGAAAGTAGCCTCACTCTAATTTCTGGAATGAACTTATGACAAAAGCCTTCTCGTTTTTCGAGAGGGCTTTTTTATTTTGATGTCATGGAAAATGAACATCATCCAATTGCGCTCTGGAGGGAAGATGATCGCCCGAGGGAGAAGTTCATGCACAAAGGTCGAAATGCATTGAGTGATGCAGAGCTGCTTGCCATCATTCTGGGCAGCGGAAGTTCACGAGAGTCAGCAGTTGAGCTATCAAAAAGAATTTTGAAAGATTTCAGTTCACTGCGTGATCTGGGCACGGCAGACCTTAGCAGTCTTACCAACTATCGCGGAATCGGTGAAGCTAAGGCGATCAGTTTGATGGCTTGTATGGAGGTGGCCAGAAGATCAAGAAATCAAAACAAAAGCGAAAAGAGTCCGATTCAGTCATCTCAACAAGCATTTCATGTGCTCTATCCGAAATTAGCAGACCTTCAACACGAGGAGTTTTGGATCCTACTTTTAAATCGAGCCAATTATCTTATTCGACCGCTTCATATCAGTACTGGCGGAATGAGCGGAACCGTAGCCGATGCAAAGCTTATTTTCCGCCATGCGATCGAACAATGTGCTTCAGCACTTATTCTGGCGCATAACCACCCTTCGGGAAATCGAAATCCAAGTGAGGCCGATAAAAAGCTCACTCGTCAACTGAAAAAGGCCGCTGAATTACTTGATATTGCGGTATTGGATCATCTTATTCTGGCTGATGACACCTATTTCAGCTTCGCGGATGAAGGACTAATGACAGGCTGAATAGCCGCAATAAATGCTACATTTGCGCAAATCTTTACAAGAAGATGAAAAAAGCAATACTGGTAGTCTGCACAGCACTCTTATTCTCTTGTTCGGGAAATGAACAGGTTGATTCGAGCATCGTGAATAATCCTAACTCAGCATCTGAGAACGTGGATGCTGAAAGCCTCCCTATCATGACCTTTGAAGAAGAGCTTTACGACTTCGGAAGCATCTCTGAAGGTGAAAAGGTTCAACACGATTACAACTTCACCAACACGGGGAAAAGTGATCTTGTTATCGCATCGGCAAGAGGTTCTTGTGGCTGTACTGTTCCTGATTGGCCTAAAAAGCCTATCGCTCCAGGTGAAACTGCGAAGATCAAAGTGAAATTTGACAGTTATGGAAAAGGTGGCAGGATCCACAAAAAAGTGACCATAGTGGCAAATACCCAACCTAGTACAAACGTCATAGCAATAACAGGAGAAGTAGTTTCTCCAGAATAATCGAATTATGTTTTTATCAATACTATTACAAGGAGATAGCGGAAATCCATATGGAACGCTGATCATGTTTGGCTTGATTGCCGTTGTTTTCTATTTCTTCATGATCCGTCCTCAGACAAGAAGGGCCAAGAAGACCAAAAAGTTTCGCGAGGGATTAAAGAAGGGAGATAAGATCGTTACCATCGGAGGAATTCATGGTAAAGTGACCAATGTGAATGACAACGATGTTGTGATTGAAGCTGAAGGCGGACAGAAGTTGCGAATCGAAAAGTCTGCAGTTAGTCTTGAGTTCACCACCGGCAGTGGTCAGAGTGAGCTTGCACAACCCACCAAATAATATCGGTGTCGGGTGTAAATCAAACAACACCTGTTAAGTCGGCCTCATGGTC
Source organism: Salibacteraceae bacterium (assembly GCA_965659675.1). Taxonomy (GTDB): domain Bacteria; phylum Bacteroidota; class Bacteroidia; order Flavobacteriales_G; family Salibacteraceae; genus CBFHWY01. The sequence goes on from CBFHWY010000049.1 coordinate 7,474, forward strand.
CGACTTCTTTCACAGTAAGAACTTTTATGTCTATCTGGTGTGTCTCGCATTGGCGAGTTTGTTTTGGCTGTTGAATGCCCTAACAAAACCCTATACCACGAGTATCGATCTTCCAATAGCCTATCAGAATATTCCAAAGGATGAGGTCTTGATCTCAGAACTTCCTGAAGAGGCAAAACTGGAAGTGGAAAGCTATGGTTTTGACCTTTTGGCATACAAACTCGCTGCAAGAGAGGATTCAGTCTTTATTGACGTGAACCGAGCCAGAAGAACACAAACGAAACTCAATCATATATATGCGATCTCTACTTCTAATGCGCTATCGAGTTTGATGAATATCCTACCTTCTGATATTCGTCTCAAAAGGATCCTTATGGATACCGTCTATTTCGAAACACAAAAATTGGGGGAAAAGCTGGTACCCGTGATCCCTGATCTGGACCTGAGCTATGATAAACAGCACATGCAGGAGGCAGAGATCACCATTAAGCCTGAAATGGTGAGGGTGACAGGTGCTGTGAGTTCTTTGGACACAGTGATTGAATGTCAACTAAAGCCGCTGAAACTATCCGGACTAAACAATGATATCAGTGTGGAATTGGATTTTATCCCGATCGAAGGAGTTGAGATCGGAGCAAAAAGTGCCATAGTATATATCCCTGTTGATCAGATGACTGAAAAAGAACTGAAGTTGCCGATCCAGGTAAAAGGTCTTAGCGATAGTATGAAGATTCGCATCTTCCCAAAGATGCTCGATGTGCGCGTTCAGGTTCCTGTGAGTCGATATAACGAAGTGACGGCTCAGGACTTTGTCTTTTCAGTTGATTACTCCAAAAAGAGCGAGTCGAAATCAACGCTGTATATCGAGCAAGAAAAAGGAGCTAAATTTTGCAGGGTGGCCAGCTACGAACCGAGAAAAGTAGAGTTTGTCATAGAGAAATGATCATTTTAGGAATCACAGGTGGAATTGGCTCGGGGAAATCTACATTGACAGAGATCTTTAGGAGCCTGAATTGTCCGATTTTCAATAGTGATAAAGAGGCTAGAGATATCCTCAACAGAAAAGAGCTACAACCTAAACTGATCTCACTTTTTGGGGAAGAGCTTATTCGCGAAGGAAAGGTTGATCGTAAACATATTGCATCTCAGGTATTTAAAGATCGATCTAAACTTGATGAGCTAAATAACTTGATTCACCCGAAGGTTGGTAAGGCTTTCGAAAGTTTCAGATCAAAACATCAAAAAGCGCCCTTGATCATTAAGGAAGCTGCCATATTGTTCGAAACGGGAACCTATAAGCAGAATGATTATAATATTTTAGTGACAGCACCCGAAGAACTGAGGATACAGCGGGTGGTCCAAAGGGATGAGATCTCGAAAGAGGATGTTCAACAGCGCATGAGAAATCAATGGCCTGATGAAAAAAAGATACCTTTAGCCGACTTTATTATCGACAATTCAGGAGAGCGATTTTTGATCCCTCAGGTATTGTCGATCCACAAAGAGTTAAAAAACAAACTGAGCTATGCCTAAACTAGCCCTACACTGGCAGATCATCATTGGTTTACTTCTGGGAATAGCATGGGCTGTTTTGGCCTCTTTTATGGGGTGGAGTCAGTTCACACTTGACTGGATCAATCCATTTGGAGTCATCTTCATCAACCTACTCAAACTCATCGCAGTTCCGCTGGTCTTGTTTTCCATAATAAAGGGAGTAACAGACCTTCACGATATCAATCGCCTGGGTAATATGGGTATTAAGACCATCATTGCTTATCTGCTTACAACGGTTATTGCAGTTGCGGTTGGACTCACACTTGTAAATCTCAGTAAACCAGGCACATTAGTTTCGGAAGATCAGCGCATCATCAACCGCATGAGTTATGAAATGTGGGTGTATGAAACAGAAGGGGTGAGCCCACTGGACGGAAAAGACTTTTTGAACGATCCGAAATATGCTCATTTTGCAGAGGCTGCTAAGCTCGAGCTTGAGAAGCACTCAGGAAATGAATATGTGCAGGAGAAAGTGAGTTCAGCAAAGAGCAGGAAGGATGAAAGTCCGCTGACATTCATTGTGGAGATGGTACCTTCCAATGTTTTCTTTTCATTGGCCAATAATACTTTCATGCTTCAGATCATCTTCTTTGCCATCTTTTTTGGAGTTACAGCGCTAATGATCCCAAAGCATTTGTCAGAGCCTGTGGTATCCTTAGTAGGTTCTTTTAATGAGGTCTTTTTAAAGATGGTGGATCTTGTGATGAAAGCTGCGCCGTTCTTCGTTTTTGCCCTTCTGGCAGGAAAGATTTCCGAAATGGCGGGCAATGATCCAGGAAAAGTACTTGAGATCTTCGTAGGCCTCGGATCCTATTCTTTAGTGGTGGTCATTGGATTGGCACTATTGGTCGTGGTAATTTACCCCCTGGCAGTCAGTTTAATGGTGAAAGATGTATCCTATGGTGATTTTTTCAGAGGGATATCAAAAGCACAAACACTGGCGTTTTCGTCGAGTTCCTCTGTGGCAACGCTACCTGTGACCATGGAATGTGTGAACGAGAATCTGCGAGTGCCCAAACAGGTTTCCAGCTTCATCTTACCAATTGGAGCAACGGTGAATATGGATGGAACAAGCCTTTACATTTCAATTGCGGTGGTATTCCTGGCTCAGTTTCACATGGTTGACCTTACCCTGGCGCAACAACTGACCATTGTTCTTACTGCCACCCTTGCCAGTATCGGTGCGTCGGCAGTTCCAAGTTCTGGTCTTATCATGATGATCATGGTACTACAGTCTGTTGGTTTGAATCCAGCATGGATCGCTATTATATTTCCAGTTGATCGTATTCTGGACATGTGCCGCACAGTTGTGAATGTTACTGGAGATGCAACCGTTTCCACCATTATTTCCCGCCTGGAGAAGAAGCGTTTCCCTTTGGCGGATAAATGATTGCAAAGGGCATAGGTCTTTTTAACTTTGTATAAAATCAAAAGCTATGAAAACCCTCTTCAAAGTTCTAGGAGCACTTGTTGCGCTTGTTTTACTTGCACTCATTCTATTGCCAGTTCTTCTCAAAGATTCTCTTGTGGAGAGCTTGAAAGAGGAAGTTAACAAAAACCTTAATGCGGAGGTCAATTTTGGTGATTTTGATCTGAGCCTTATCTCAACTTTTCCGGACCTAAAGTTCTCTATCAAAGATGTTCAGGTAAGTGGGGTCGATACATTCAAGGGTATTCAACTACTCAATATTGCGCTGCTTGAGACAGAAGTGGACCTGATGTCAGTCATCGGTGGAGATGAGATGAAGATCAACAATTTTGGGATCGATGGATTGGATGCAAGGATCATTGTCCTGGAAGATGGTACGGCAAACTATGACATTGCACCTGAATCTGAAGAGGTGGAGGAAGAGGAAGAAGAGGAAAGTTCTGAAGAAACAAGCTTCAATCTGAACCTAAAAAAGTACTACTTCAGGAATATAAACCTGGTTTACGAGGATCGTGAAGCTGATATGTATGCTGAGATCAAAGAGCTTAATCATGAGGGAAATGGTGATTTCAGTATGGATGATTTTATCCTGAATACGATCACCTCCATAAAGTCTCTAACCTACAAAATGGATGGGATTGCCTACCTCAACAAGGTCAATTTGAATTCGAAGTTTGATATTGGAATGGACATGGTCAACTCAAAATACAGCTTTGATCAGAATACCATATCCTTAAATGACCTTGATCTGAATTTCGATGGCTTTGTGGCGATGCCCACTGACGATATTGAAATGGATTTGAGCTTTAATGCGCCTTCAACGGATTTCAAAACGACTCTTTCCCTGATCCCTGCAGTTTATATGCGCGATTTTGAGCAATTAAAGACAGCCGGAAGCTTTAAGCTTCAGGGAATGGCAAAAGGGACCTATACTGATGAGTCTTTACCGGCATTCGACCTCGCTTTGCAGGTGGATGATGCCATGTTCCAGTATCCTGAGCTTCCGAGCAAGGTGGACCAGATTCAAGTGGACCTAAAAGTATCCAACCCAGGTGGTTCAGAAGATAATACGGTGATCGATCTAAAACAGTTTGCCATGAAGGTTGCGGAGAATCCGATCAATATGAATCTCTACATGACCAACCCGGTTTCTGATCCGAATATGAAAGGACTCTTGCAGTCTCAGTTCAATCTGGCTTCTCTGGGAGAAGTGATTCCGCTAGAAGAGGGAGAGAACTATCAGGGCTCGGTGACCGCCGACCTGAATTTTGAAGGAAAACTCTCATCAATTGAAGAAGAGCGTTATGATGAGTTTAATGCCACAGGAAAACTTATTCTGCTTGATTATCTCTATGAAGATTCTACTCTTGGATGTGACGTACTGCTTAAGAAAGCTTATCTGAATTTTAGTCCAAATGACCTTGATCTGAGCACTTTCGAGTTGCAAATGGGGAAATCTGACCTAAAGGGAAGTGGGAAGATCTCAAATTATCTTCCGTACTACTTTCACGATAGTACTTTGCTTGCTGGCTTGAATTTGCAAAGTGAATTCATGGATATTGATGAGCTTATGGGTCCTGAGACTGAAGAGACTACTGAAGAGGAAGCAGTAGAAGGAACTGAATCGGAGTCGGATGCAGTGGAAGACAGCGCATATGTCATAGAAGTACCCTCCAACATAGAGTTCAGCCTCAAGATGAACGTCAAGAAGATGCTTTATGATGGCATGGAGATCGAAAACACCCAGGGAATGATCAGCACAAAGAATGCTGTGGCATACCTCGATAAGTTCAGAATGGAGACTCTGGGCGGTGCAATTGTGATGAATGGGTCTTATGATACCCGGGACATTGAAAAACCATCCGTCGACTTTAAATTGGATATCCAAAAACTCGACGTTCCAATGAGTTTCGAGACCTTTAATACAGTTAAGAAGTTAGCGCCAATAGCTGAGTCTGCTACGGGCGCTTTCTCCACGGAATTGGATTTTGTATGTATCCTGGATCAGAATATGGAGCCTTTGATGAACACGCTTACAGGAGGGGGTAAAATGCAAACACATAATGTGGTGATCGATGGGTCGCAGACCTTGAAAAAAGCAGCGAAAGTGCTTAAGAACGACAAGTACGCAAAGATCGATCTTGAGAATGTCAATATCAGTTATGAATTTAAGGATGGAAGACTTTTTATTGAGCCGTTCGATATCAAATGGGCGGATAGCAAGGCAAATATTTCCGGATCAAACGGCTTTGATATGAGTCTGGATTATTTGATCAAGATGGAAATTCCAAGTGATGATCTGGGTTCCGCATTTGCTGAAGCTTCTTCCATGCTTGCAGATCAGGCTAAATCAGCTGGGCTGAATATAGGAGGTGGCGATAAGGTTAAAATGAACCTGAAGATCACCGGAACTGCCGATGATCCTATGATCAGACCTGTTTTGGCTGGTACAGACAAAGCAAGCTTGAAAGACGCTGCAAAAGATGAATTGCTTAAACAAAAGGCTGAGCTTGAGAAAAAGGCACGAGAAGAGGCCGAGCGTTTGAAAAAGGAAGCTGAAGAAAAAGCGCGTCAGGAAGCAGAACGCTTGAAAAAAGAAGCAGAAGAGAAAGCCAAAAAAGAAGCGGAAAGGCTTAAAAAGGAAGCAGAAGAGAGGGCTAGAAAGGAGGCGGAACGCTTGAAAAAAGAAGCAGAAGAGAAAGCCAAAAAAGAAGCGGAACAAAAGTTGAAGGAGAAGGGATCGGAGGAGCTGAAGAACCTCCTCAAGAAGCGATGATAAAGAACACAACGAGCTATTATTTAGTCATTCTGGTATTTCTGAGCTCATGGAGCTTTACTTTTTCAGCACTTGCACAGGCTGAATGTGATGAGGATGTGGATCCTAAAGTCTACAAGCTTTATGAGAAGGGCATAAACCGCAAGAAATATGACAAAGCTGAACGCTTGAAATATTTGCGCAAAGCCCTAGAGGAGAATGAGGATTTTGTAGCAGCAAACCATGCGATGGCTCATGAGCAGTTGCGCACTGCTAAAGCCAAAGGCAGCTCCTTTAATGTGGTTGAGCGCTATTTCGAAACGGTAGTGCAGAACTGCCCGGAATTTCACTCTGAGGCATATTTCTACCTGGGTGAGATCGCTCTGGGTAAAATGGAATACCGCAGAGCAGTTGAAAATTATCAGAAGTTCATTGATTTCAGCTCGGAGAATGAGAATGCCTATGCAAAGGATTTTGACGAGCAGCTTTCGATCGTTAAGGCCAACCTCGAATATGCCAGCTTTTTTGCTGATGCTTTTGAAAACCCCGTGCCTTTTGATCCGAAGATCGTCCAGAAGGTCAGCACCAATGCCGATGAATATTTACCCCTGATCTCACCTGATGGTGATTACATGTTCTTCACACGTAAGACTGAAGATGACTCAAAAAGTATGGATCAGGTCTTCGATAGTGAGACCAAAACATACATTGAAAAATTTGTTCGAAGTAAGAGCTATGGGGAGAGCTTCGACAAAGGTCAACCATTACCCGCTCCATTTAATGAGGACGATAACAGCAATTACGGTGGAGCCACGATATCACTCGACAATAAGCATCTCTACTTCACGATGTGTAAGACCTACATCCCAAAAGGTCAGCTAAACCCCAAACCTCGCAAGAACTGTGATATTTATGCCAGTGACTATAGCTATGGATTAAATCCTCACAACCAGAAAACGGAATGGCACTGGTCGGAGATCAGAAACCTGGGGCCAAATATCAACACTCCGGATGGCTGGGAGTCTCAGCCTTCTTTGTCGGGTGACGGAAAAACACTGTATTTCGCATCATGGCGTGCTGACAGTAAAGGCATAGATATTTACTTCAGCAACAGAAGGTCAGATGGCACCTGGAGTCAGGCTAGAAATATTGGTCCGCCCATCAATACAGACAAACACGATAAGAGTCCATTCATTCACTCAGACTCAAGAACCCTTTATTTTTCCTCACAGGGGCATAAGAATTTTGGGGGCTACGATATTTTCTACACCCAACATGATGACCAATGGAAGTGGTCGGAACCCAGGAATGTGGGTTATCCGATCAATACCGATGAGGATGAACACGGATTTATTGTCGCTTCAAATGGTCGTTCTGTTTACTATTCATCAGGAAAGTTTAAGAACACCAGAGGACCGCTTAACATTCTCAATTTTGATCTATACAAAGAGGCTCGACCCAATAAGGTACTTCTTGTAAAAGGAAAGGTGGATACCGATAAGCCGATCAAAAAAGCCAAAGTTGAGCTTAAAAATATGAACACTAAAGAGGTACAGTCCTTTGATGTGGACTCCACAGATGGCTCTTTTGCGGCGATCATCATGGTGAAAGATACCGAGGAGATCGTGATGAACTTGAAAGGAGATGATATTGGCTTTCAGTCAAAACTGATCAAGAAGGATACGAACAGCCTGGTCGCTAAAGTGGATATGGAAGCTAAAGAGTTGAAAGTAGGGGAGAGCTATACGATCAATGATATTTATTACGAAACGAGTTCTGCTGATATCTCCAGGAAGTCAAAATTGATCCTGGATGAATTTGCAGAATACCTCAAAGAGAAGCCGGATCTGAGAATTGCCATTTATGGCCATACCGATAATGTGGGTGATTATAAAACAAATATGAGTCTGTCAGCAGATCGTGCTTTCTCTGTTATGGCCTACCTTCAGGAAAAAGGTGTAGGTGCGTCTCGACTTAGCTTTAAAGGTTTTGGTCCGAGCAAACCTGTAGCTTCAAACAACACGGAAGAGGGAAGAGCTAAGAACAGGAGGACTGAATTCAGAGTTCTGGGACTTTAATTTCAGTAGGAATTAGCTTACTTTTGCACTCAAATTAATACAGATGAAAAAACTATTTAGCGTTTTATTTATTGCAGTTGCGATCGTCGCATGTAACTCACCAAAGAGTGATGAAGGTTCTAAAGAGGAAACTCCAAAAGAAGACACGGCTACAGAAGCCATGGTAGAAAATCCTGGTACAGGTATTTTTGGAGATACGATCACAGAAGAAGGTGCGATTAGCCCAGCCGAACTTTTAGCAGCCATGGAAGGTCAAGACTCTATGCAAGTGAAGCTGAGTACAAGCATAAATTCATGTTGCCAGAAGAAAGGCTGCTGGATGAAGCTCGATATGGGAGAAGGAAATCCAGAGATGCGTGTAAGGTTTAAAGATTATGGGTTTTTTGTGCCTATGGACTCAGACGGAAAGAATACAATCGTTGAGGGCTGGGCTTTCAAAGACACAACTTCGGTTGAGGACCTGAGACACTATGCTGAAGATGCTGGAAAATCTGAGGAGGAGATCGCTGCGATCACCGAACCTGAGGTAAGTCTGGCCTTTATGGCAAATGGAGTGATTATCAAGTAAATTCCTCGTTCATAAAGATTTAATGTGCCATCAATCACTGATGGCATTTTTTTTGTCATTAACTTTATAGAAAGGTTTTAACTATGAAAAAGTCACTCATCTTATTTTTTGCTTTGCCCTTAGCTTTCATTTCTTGTGAGAAAGCTCAATTGAACAGGGAAACAACGACAACGGAAGATCACGCCGTTGCTGAGGTAGCCTTTGAGGAACTAAAGCTGTCCTTTGACGACCACGCAACGGCCATTACAGATACTGCGAGTATTGATACCTCTGGCGCTACAGTGGGAGATGAATCTTGTCCAACCATCACCTGGACCCCGGCCTGGGATACCTGGGAAAATATTTTGAAGTTTCCTAAAACGGTCAGAATAGATTTTGGGGATGGCTGTGTTGGCCGAGATGGCAAAGAAAGAAGAGGAGATTTGGTAGGTACATTCTCGGATTGGCCGTGGAAAGTGAATGCAACTCTCAACATTGTTCCAGAGAACTATTTTGTAGATGAATATTCTGTTGAAGGAGAGAAGGTTTACAGATACCTGGGTAAGAACCTGAGTGGGAACAGACATTGGCATGTTGAAGTGATCGATGGTGTGGTGATCACTCCAGAAGGTGAAACTATAGCCTGGAGATCGGAACGTGAAAGCGAATTGATCAGGGGAGGAGAGGACTTCAACCCCACCAATAATGTTTATGCCATCACTGGGGAAGCAAGTGGAAATAACAGAGCTGGAAGGGACTTTGAGGCTAAGATCAAGGAAGCTTTGATCGTTGAGGTCGGTTGTCCGAATATCACTCAGGGTGTTTTAGATATCACGCCAGAAGAGCTTAAGACGAGATCTGTTGACTATGGCGACGGTAACTGCGATGATGATGCGATAGTGACCATTGGAAATAAAACCTACGATATAAAGCTTCGCTAAGAATTCTGAATAAATCTGAAATGATCAAGCCCTGGAACATCCGGGGCTTTTTCATTGGTCAGCTACTATTTTCCTTTGGGTTCCAATGGACGACCTCCCTTTCTTCCATGCTCTTCTCTCATTTTTCGGATCAACATCTTTTTACAAGGTTTTTCCCCTAAATGATATTTGGCGAGCTGCTTATGTCGAGATCACTTTCTTTTGATCACTGACTTTGCTGCTTCTACAATATTCTTGCTGTCCAAACCGTACTTTTTCAATAGCTCTTCCGGTTTTCCACTTTCCCCAAATTGATCGTCTACAGCAATAAACTCCATAGGGCTCGGCTGATGCGTGGCCAGGCATCGTGCGATACTTTCTCCCAATCCCCCAGCTTTCTGATGTTCTTCGGCACTTACTGCACATCCGGTTTTACTTACTGAAGCTATGACGGCCTCAACATCCAAAGGCTTAATGGTGTGTATATTGATCACCTCAGCGGAAATACCAGCCTCATTAAGTGTTTTTGCTGCTTCAAGGGCTTCCCACACGAGATGACCAGTAGCAAAGATGCTTACATCATTACCTTCCTGTAGCTTTAGAGCCTTACCTATTTCGAATTTCTGATTTTCGTCTGTGAAGTTTGCCACTTTGGGTCTTCCAAAACGCAAATAAACAGGTCCATCATACTCAGCAATGGCCAGAGTGGCCGCTTTGGTTTGGTTGTAATCACAGGGATTGATCACTGTCATATTGGGAAGCATCTTCATCAATCCAATATCTTCGAGGATTTGATGGGTTGCTCCATCTTCACCAAGAGTTAAACCCGCGTGTGAAGCGCAGATCTTTACGTTCTTTTCTGAGTACGCCACTGATTGCCTTATCTGGTCGTAAACCCGGCCTGTAGAGAAGTTTGCGAAGGTTCCAGTGAAAGGAATCTTTCCGCCAATGCTCAAACCGGCAGCCACACCAATCATGTTGGCTTCTGCAATACCTACCTGATAGAAGCGATCTTTAAAACGATCAGCGAAGTCGTTCATCTTTAATGAGCCTGTAAGGTCTGCACAAAGGGCAACCACATTTTCATTGGTTTCGCCTAACTCACTTAAGCCTGCTCCAAAACCGGAGCGAGTGTCTTTATTTCCTGTATTGACGTATTCAGCCATATCTAAAAGTTAACAGATGCTGATGCACCGGATTTAATGATGAAAGATTCTTCCTGAGTGAAAATCACCCCCCTTGCTCCAACTGGTCGGTACATTGCTACATATCGACCTGGTTGCAGGCTGATGGTGGTTTTTGTGGTTCTTGGATTGATCTCAAATACCTTAACGAGTTCATTTCCGTCCTTCTTGAGAATACTGCACGGACCTGTGCCTCCTTTACTAATGGTCACCTGTCCGGGTTTTGGTACTTCGATGGTAGTAGTATGGCTTTGAGATACTGCAACATCGGTCAAATAGATCCTTGGAAGTGTGAGTATCTCCAGGTCATACATGCCGGTCAGGTACTTAACCTTGTCGTTTAGTGCCTGAGCATAGATGGTTCTTTTCTCTCCTTTTTTTCTAACCAGGACCTGAATGTTATCCCTGTTACGATAATCTCCTGCTTTCACTTCTAAAAAACCCTGGGCAGCGTCCACGCCAAAAATGTTGTGTTTACCCGGGATGAGCTGAAAGCTATCGAGTCTTACCTCAGGTATGGTGTGTACCGTCATGTTGTAGGTCATCACAGGGTCTAATGTCAGGGTATCTGGGTTTCCTTTGCCATTTAGTGTATGCATGAAGCTCTGAACAGGGGCTTTGGAGAAATTGTCATAAAGGGTGATCGCCACATCCGTTTCAGAAGGATTGCCATTGGCGTCTAATAAGTTGACTTGTGCGGTGGTAGAGTTCAGTGCTTGTGAGATCACGATATTCAATACCTTCTTGAAGGTCTTCTCATCACTTGCATCAAAGTAATTTCCAATACATTCAAAGCTTTTTCTGAACTCCATGTCGAGTCCAATACCGATCACGAATGGTTTGAGGATGATGCCCTGATCCTGAAGTTTCATTGAAACTGCGCAGGGGTCTCCGTTACATTCCTCTATGCCATCGGTGATCATGATGATGATATTCCTACAGTCTCTACAAAAAGGAAAATCTTCGGCAGCTTTTTCCAGTGTCATGGCGATGGGAGTCGTACCCTTGGGGGTGATCTTGGCTAAACTGGCCTTAATCTTTGTTGAGTTATTTGGGCCAAAAGGCACTTCGAGTTTGGTGTCATTGCAATCCTGCCCGTAGCGGTAATTCTTTTGGTGACCATAAACTCGCAAAGCAAGCTCCAGATCCTCCATTCCCCTTAAACTATCGAGAGATTGGGAAAGTAATTTTTGAGCGATCTCATTCTTATTTGCCGACTGCCACTTTCCGTTCATGCTATTGGAGGCATCATAAATGAACAGGATCCTTGTTTTGGGTTCTCCACTTTTTGATTGAGCCACCAACATACCCGGTAAGGAAATGAAAAGTGCAAGAATGCTTAGGTATATAGTTCTGTTATTGATCATCAAAGCTTATCAAAGCAAATTCATTGCCAATCTCAATAATCTCCCAAAGTTTCAGGGAGTTGATCGAGGGCTGACTTCAATTGCTCATCATTGGGAGCAACACCATGCCATTTATGTGAACCCATCATAAAATCTACGCCCTGGCCCATTTCGGTGCTCATCATTATAGCTACAGGTTGTCCTTTCCCACAAAGTTCCTTGGCTCTGCGCAAACCATTGATCACCTCGTTGAGGTCGTTTCCATTCATTTGCATGGTTTGCCAGCCAAAGGCTCTGAATTTTTCTTCCAAATTTCCAATGGACATCACATCCTCTACATCTCCGTCGATCTGACGGTTATTGCAGTCAATGGTGGAGATGAGGTTGTCGATCTTGTGATGAGCAGCGAACATAGCCGCTTCCCAGATCTGCCCCTCTTGCATCTCACCATCTCCGTGTAAACTGTAAACGATCTTATCGTCAGCATTGAGTTTTTTAGCCAAAGCAGCACCGCAGGCTACGCTCATGCCCTGACCCAAAGACCCAGAGGCAACCCTGATTCCAGGCAAACCTTCTTCCGTAGCTGGATGCCCCTGTAATCGCGAATTGAGTTTTCTGAAGGTGGCCAATTCTGATCGATCAAAGAATCCAGCAAAGGAAAGAGTGCTATACCAAACTGGTGAAATATGTCCGTTAGAAAGAAAGAAGAGGTCTTCTCCGATTCCATCCATGGAAAAATCCCTTGAACTGTAATCCATGACCTCCATGTAGAGGGCAACAAAATACTCGGTGCAACCAAGTGACCCACCTGGATGGCCAGATGATACGGCGTGTACCATGCGCACGATATCACGTCGCACCTGACTACAGATTTCTTCTAATTCTTTGATTTGGGGCATAGCTCTTTCGTTTGTGGAAACGAAAGTAAATAAAGGCCATTGGGAGGGGCTTTAGCTGTTGAAAACTTTGAAAACTTTTAATGGCTAATTTCGCCGCTCAAATTTGAAGTTATGGCCTTAAAATGTGGGATCGTCGGATTGCCAAATGTTGGAAAATCCACCTTATTTAATTGTTTGTCGAATGCTAAAGCACAATCGGCAAATTTTCCTTTTTGTACGATCGAGCCAAACGTAGGTGTGATCACGGTTCCAGATGAGCGGGTCAATAAACTTGCAGACCTGGTTCATCCTGAAAAAGTGATTCCAGCTACCGTTGAGATCGTTGATATTGCCGGTTTAGTGAAAGGAGCATCTAAGGGAGAAGGCCTGGGGAATCAATTTCTTGGAAATATTCGTGAGACCAATGCCATCTTACATGTTCTAAGATGTTTTGAAGATCCAAATGTGGTTCACGTTGACGGTTCCGTAGACCCCATCAGAGATAAAGAGGTGATCGATTATGAATTGCAGATCAAAGACCTGGAGGCCGTGGAGAAGAAAATGGAGAAGCTTGGTCGACAGGTTAGAACTGGTGATAAGGATGCAAAAAAGGAATTCGAGATCCTCGAGCGCTATAAAAGTCACCTTGAAGAAGGAAAGTCTGCCAGATCTATTGATCTTGAGGAAAAACTCAAATATGCTATTGAGGACCTCTTTTTACTCACCGATAAACCCATCATGTATGTCTGCAACGTCGATGAATCCTCTGTGATCAGCGGAAATGAATACGTTGACCGTGTGAAAGAGGCCGTAAAGAACGAAGAGGCCGAGGTTTTGGTCATTGGTGCTGGGATAGAGTCTGAGATCACCGAACTCACAGACCCAGAGGAAAGAAAGATGTTTCTCGATGAATTGAACCTGGAAGAGCCGGGAGTGAATCGCCTGATCAGAATGGCATACAAGCTGCTTGACCTTCAAACCTACTTCACCGCTGGTGAAAAGGAAGTACGCGCATGGACAGTTAAAAAAGGTTCAACTGCTCCGCAAGCTGCCGGGGTGATCCATACGGATTTTGAAAAGGGATTTATTCGCGCTGAGGTC
>CBFHWY010000050.1:0-20528 GCA_965659675.1 Salibacteraceae bacterium
TCCCTACTATCCTCAGCACAATGTTGAAGGTGTACCGAAGCGTAAACACCCAATCCAAGTTCAATAGGGAATATCTGATTCCGATCCTTGAGGATTCTAAAAAGCGATCGGACGACTCGCTGAAAGAAGAGGATTACGAGCGCATCCTGAAGATCGATGCGATCAACATTTGCGTGATCATCGGGGAGAGTTTTGCTGCCCTGCGCGGTAAACCTATGAGCGAAAAAGAGCGGAAAGCCATCACCAATTTGGCAGCCATCACCTTGCTCTTTGACGATTACTTCGATCGACTCAATTACTCCAGGTCAGAGATCGAAGCCCTAATGACCCCTGGTAGTTTCAAAGCGAAGAACGGACACGAAGAGCTCTTCAGGCGTTTCTTTAACGGAGCACTGGAAAACATTGATGACCACGAACGACTCTTCCATTACGCCAAAAAGGTATTTGACGCCCAGTTCGATAGTAAGGTACAACAAGATGCCAGTCCGGGTTATGACAGCATCATCAACCTAACACTCGAGAAAGGGGGTTACAGCATTCTTTTCTATCGCTCCGCTCTTGAAAATGACATAAGCGAAAAAGAGTTTCAGCTAGCTTATCACCTGGGTGGAATGATCCAGCTTGGAGATGACATCTTTGATACCTTTTGGGATGCCAAGTTCAGGATCAAGACCTTCACCACGGTAAGTCATGACCTCGCCATTGTGGAAAGAGACTTCAGAAGTCAGATCAACAAGACCTTCGCAGCATTGGAGGATCTGGACTATGAAAAAAAGTCAAAATCCGAATTCAAAAAATGGGTGGCCTTTGCCGCTTCGCTCAGCTTAAGCGCACTCGATCAACTTTTCACTTTACAGGAAAGCACCATGGGATTCTTTGATGCCATAGCTTACACGCGAAAAGAAATGATCTGCGATATGCAAAAACTGAGGCCTCAATGGCGAACAATGCGCCACTTTAGCAGCCTAATCGCAAAAGAATCCTACGCTGCCAATCCCAAAGAAAGTTTAACGCTTATGAGCTCTGGTCAATCTTCTTGACCATGGTCAGGATCGTAGCTACCGCTACCGTTTCCCCAGTTTCGTCATAAACATCCACAAGGAACTTCACAATGCCTTTTGCGATATCCTCAGCATCGCGCTTTTCCTGATCATGCTTTTCTTTTACGGTAAACTTCACACCAATGGTAGCTCCTGCATAAACAGGTTTTACGAAACGACATTCCTCAAGACCATAATTCAGCAATACTGGCCCTTTTCCAGGGTCCACAAAGAGTCCTGCTGCAGCCGATAGAATAAAGTAGCCATGTGCAACGCGTTCCTCAAATATGGTTTCATCCAAAGAGGTGGTGTCGGTATGAGCGTAGAAGTGATCCCAACTTACATTGGCGAAGTTGATGATATCCGCCTCTGTGATCGTTCTTTTATGCGTAAAGACCGTCTCCCCCACTTCTAGTTCCTCAAAATGCTTTCTGAAAGGATGCTTATCTGCTTCCTTCATTTCACCACCCATTTGGTAGATCCCCGTTACGGAAGTCAAACTGGTTGGGCTCCCTTGAATCGCCGTGCGTTGAAGATAGTGAAGCACTCCTCGCATTCCACCCATTTCTTCTCCTCCACCGGCTCTGCCTGGTCCACCGTGAACCAAATAAGGCAGAGGAGAACCATGACCCGTACTTTCCTTTGCTGAGGTCTCATTCAGGATCAGGATCCGCCCGTGATGTGTTGCGGCACCCAGTGTGAATTCTGTCGCAACTTCATCATTCGCAGTGGCAATAGAACAGCAGAGTGATCCCTCACCCATATTTACCAGATTTATCACCTCGTCAGTTGATTCATAAGGGATCAATGTAGTTACCGGACCAAAGGCCTCAACAGAATGTACATCTGTATTCTCATATGGATTATCATTAAGCATAACGATCGGTGACAGGAATGCGCCCTTTTCGGCATCTGCCCCATTTACCTCAACACTTTCAAGATCTCCATAAACGATCTGCTGGGTCTTGGCAAGTTGCAGTACTCTCTCTCTCACTTCTTCTCTTTGGGTTTGACCAGCCAAGGCCCCCATTCTTACTCCCTCAACAGCAGGGTCGCCAATGGTGGTTTTCTTCAGACGCGCTGCTAGCGCATGTTGCACGTCCTCAATGATATTTGCAGGAACAAAGGCCCGTCTGATGGCGGTACATTTTTGTCCGCATTTAACGGTCATCTCCCGTTGCACTTCCTTCACGAAAATGTCAAACTCAGGCATGCCCGGCTTTACATCAATGCCCAGCACAGAACTGTTCAATGAGTCTGCTTCCAGGTTAAATGGAACTGCTCTTTCCGTGATATTCTTATGAGCCTTTAGCATATGTCCAGTAGATGCAGAACCTGTAAAGGTGACCACATCCTGGGATTCAACATGATCTAAAATGCCACTGGCAGAACCGCAAAGCAGTTGAAGTGATCCTTCTGGCAGAATTCCTGAATCGAT
The DNA here is from genome assembly GCA_965659675.1 of Salibacteraceae bacterium. Taxonomy (GTDB): domain Bacteria; phylum Bacteroidota; class Bacteroidia; order Flavobacteriales_G; family Salibacteraceae; genus CBFHWY01. The sequence continues at coordinate 2,479 of CBFHWY010000050.1, forward strand.
GATATCTTTTACCATCAACTCGGTGAGGTATGAGGTGATGGTAGCTGGTTTCACTACAGCGGGAACTCCAGCGAGAAGATTCACGGCGATCTTTTCAAGCATTCCCCAGATCGGGAAGTTAAATGCATTGATATGTAGTGCTACTCCTTTCTTAGGAACCATGATATGGTGTCCAATGAACTGCCCTGATTTTGAAAGATTGACTGCTTCACCATCCACATAGAATGGAGAATCTGGAAATTGTCGTCTCAAGCTGGCATTGGAAAATAGATTACCAATTCCACCTTCAATATCGATCCATGAATCACCTCGGGTGGCACCCGTGGCCGCTGAGAGTTTATAGTACTTTTCCTTATTCTTCATTAGGAAAAGAGCAAGGGCCTTCAGCATTCTGCCTCTTTCAGGAAAGGTCATTTTCCGCAGAGCAGGATTACCCACCTTTCTTCCATAGTCAAGCACCTCGCCAAAATCGATGCCTTCTGTTGAGGCAACAGCGATCTTCTCTCCAGTTATGGCATTGTGAAGAGCTTTACCTTCTCCTTTGCCTTCTATCCATTTTCCATTTACGTAGTTTCCTAACTTCATCATTTCTTTCTTTATGGTAATTTACTTCCTCTGGCACTCATCCACGGACGTATTTCAACACTTAACCTGCCTGCCTGCACTGCTGGATCTCCCATAGCCAAAGCCCTGGCATCCTTCAACGAATCTACCGAATAGATAACGATCCCACGGGTATCACCATCATCCATGAATGGTCCGGCTATAGCGAGTTTACCCTCATCAGCTAGCTTGCTCATGTAGGCGAGGTGCTCCTTTTGCAAACGCATTACTTCTGCACTGTCCTGATCACGTTGTTCTCCGCGTTTCAAAAAGCCCATATAGTATGTTCTATACTCATAATCTTCTGTACCGAATTGCTTAGTGGCCAGCGTGTCTTTCTCTGCATTTGATTCAAGTCCCTCATTCTGCTGAGCACAAGCGGCGAGAAGGCATAGGATGATCAATACAGGGATACGCATTGACACAAATTTATTGGAATATCAATAGCGCTCAGGAAGTATTTTCAGGATGGAGTCTCTGAGGTTACGTGCAATGATTTTTCTTCCATGCATATCGTAGTGTTCCGTTGGAAAATCTCTATCCGTAAAGCTTTGGTCTGGAACTGATTCAAGATTATCAACCACCATAACCCCTTGCTTTGAATAACGATCAAGTAGAAAGTTACGATTTCGTTTCATCAAAAAAACCAGCTCCTCACCCACTAATGAATCCACGGCCTGAAGGTTCTCAGCAAGAAGGTTGAAAACAAGCAGATAGGATCGATCACGACAGGTATTTACAATAGCATCAAAGTCCTTGATACGCGGATTTGATTCTTTGATATCAAAACCAAACTGCTTTATTTGCTGAGTACCCAATTGGATCTTAGGCATATCCCAGGAACCATCTTCATTTAGCCAGCCCCCATTGCCCATCGCCTGATCCCAGTCATAGATATTGTCATAGGGGAAATCGAAGGGCCAGTCTATTTTGTCGTTCTTCCAATCCTCATGAAGGTCCTTTAAACGTTCCGCTCCTTTCTTGTTATCATAGAAGTTTAGGGTGAGCAATAATCGATTTAGCAATGCAGGTCGATCCTGAAGCATCAGGTTTGTTTTCATCAGGTTCGACTCCAACTCTGAATTGATCCAATCTGCTGAGAAGGAACGTAAATTCATGGTCACGATCACCATCTTAACAGGGGAAGATTCCGGAATATTCTTGATCAGGCTATGATAGACCTTCGCATGCAAAGCGCCTTTTTCTACGGTACCCAATTTCAAGTTGAGCTCATCATCCAGCATTTCACTGATACTGCGCTTATCTGTATCGCCTTTACCCAGTGTAAAATTCGATGACTCAGCAAAATAGATCGCATCGACTGAATCTTCAACAAGCCATAAATTCTCAATAATATCTGCATGTTTTCTAAGGTCCGCTTCCCACCAAAACTCTTTGTATAAAGTTTGGCAGATCAGGAGAAAAAGGACCAACAGGCTTAAACGCGATATGTAATATCCGGGCTTCACTTAAAATTGAAAATAAATGAAAGGATGATTCTCTACGCCACCAAGCGTAAGAATTGAAAATACAAAGACCAGGTAGGTCAACCAGCGAAGGCCAAAAGGTTGAGCATCTACCCAATGATCAAAGCGTGAGTTGAACAGGAGAAGATCCGAAAGAATGAAGCCTACGAAAAGCCATAGAACACTTGAGCTGAGGTCGATCTGATCTGTTCCTGATTGAAGAAACATCACCTCAAATACCTCCATGGCGTTTGAAAAGTCAACTGCTCTAAAGAACACCCAGGCCAGAAGAACCACAATAAAGGTCTTCAACCACATTAGAAACTTGAGCGCAGCGCCTGGTTTTATTGATCCAAATGCCCGTTCGCTTAAATATAGCAATGCGTGAATCGCCCCCCAGGCCACGAAGGTCCAATTTGCTCCATGCCACAGGCCACTGATCAGGAAAACGATCAGGATGTTTCTAACCCATATTGTAGCGTTTTTTCGGTTTCCACCTAGTGGAATATAGAGATAGTCCCTAAACCATGTAGAGAGCGAAATGTGCCAACGCCTCCAAAACTCAGTTACACTTAAAGACAGGTATGGCGTTTTGAAATTGTCCATGATCTCGATTCCGAGCATTCGAGCCACCCCAAGCGCAATGGTGGAATAACCAAAAAAGTCACAATAGATCTGAAAGGCGTAAGCGCCAGTGGCTGTCCATGCGGACAGCGAAGAGTATTTACCTGGATCCTCAAAGAAAGGATCAACCAGCGAAGCCATATTATCGGCAATACAGATCTTCACAAAAAGTCCGTACAGCATAAGTTGAAGCCCTGCACGCAAGTTGGACCAACTGAAATCAACTTTCTTTTTGAGTTGTTCCCCAAGACTTGCAAAACGCTCAATAGGACCAGCCACCAGTTGAGGAAAGAAAGAAACATACAAAGCAAAGATCCCCAGATGTTTCTCTGGTCTTTGCTGACCTCGATATACCTCTATGGAATAACTCAAGGTCTGAAAAGTATAGAATGAGATACCGACTGGGAGAAGAAGGTCTTCAAAGCGGTAGTACTTGTAGTTCAAGGAGAAGACCTCAAAGAGATCAGTAAGGCTTTGATTGGCAAATTCGTAGTATTTAAAAAAGCCCAGCAAACCGAGGTTGGTGAGCAAACTGAGCACAAGAAAAGGCCTCCTGGCCTGTTTGTCATTTCTCTTGCCCATTTCTAGCGCACACCAATAGTCAAGCACTGTCGAAAACAGTATAAGCACCAGGTATTCGATCCGCCATGAGGCATAGAAGTAGTAGCTCGCTAGAAGTAACAGGATCCAACGCTTCGACCTCGCGGTCAAATAGTAAATGATCAGCACTACTGGAAGAAAGAGCAGAAAATGGACCGAGTTAAAGAGCATTTGATGGCGAAAATAAAGCTAATTTGCAGCCCATGATCGACCGTTTTAACATCAGGGTCTATGGAATCTGTTTCAGAAACAATTCCGAACTGCTCTTATCTGATGAAAAAGCTGGTGGAATGGAATTTACAAAGTTCCCCGGCGGGGGACTTGAGTATGGCGAAGGAATCATTGATTGTTTGCACCGCGAGTTCGATGAAGAGCTTGGAGCAAAGATCGAAGTCATTGAACACTATTACACCACCGAAGACTTTGTGCAGTCAGCTTTTAGAAAAAGAGATCAGATCATCAGCATTTACTATCATATCAAGCTCTTAGATAATATCACAACACGAATGGTATCAAGTGATCGTCTTTCATTTCGATGGGTAGCACTTGAAGATCTGAAAGCCGATGAGCTTCGATTTCCAATTGACAAAATAGTGCTCGCGAAACTTCAGGCCCAAAAGCTTCAATAAAGCTACTTTTGCGCCAAGATGAGGAGAACTCTGATCGCCTTCTGTTTTCTTTTGTTCAGTTTTGGGCTATCGGCTCAGGGATTCTTCAAGAATTTAATGAACCCCGATTCGGTAAAATCCCGAAAGTTCTTCGCTGTTCCTTCCATCTACTTCACTCCTGAAACCAGCTGGGCTTTTGGCGCTGCCGGATTCACCTACTTCAAATTATCAAACGACAGCATTACCAGACCTTCATCTGTGCGATTCTCTGCCGCATACACGCTGAACAAGCAGATCATTGCTTACCTCCCTTTTCAACTTTTCCTAAAGGAGAACAAGTATTACTTCTACGGGGAAATGGCCTTCTATCGCTTCCCTTACTTCTTCCGGGGGATCGGGAATGGTTTTGGGGAGGATGATTTTGAGCGCTACGATGCCCAATTCCCGAGGTTCAGATTGACGGCAACACGTCGTATAGGAAAGCATATTTACACTGGACCCAGGTACTGGTTTCAAAACACTGATGTGATCTCTGTTGCTCCGGGTAGAATGTTAGATACTGCCGGTATCGCAGGCTCGAACGGAGGAATAAATAGTGGCCTTGGTTGGGTGGTGAGCTATGATTCTCGCGACAAGATCTTTAATCCAACAAAAGGATACTTCGCCCAATTTGAAACGCTGTTCAACACAGATGCCCTGGGTTCTGACTTCAATTATCAGACCTATACCCTTGACCTCAGAACCTACGTGTCGATCAAGAATCACATCCTTGCCTTTCATCTTTATAACAAGTTTCAATTTGGTGAAGTCCCTTTCAACAAGCTATCCCAGGTTGGGGGTTCAGAATATTTGAGAGGGTATCAACTTGGGATCTATCGCGACACTAAGTTAAGCAGTGCTCAGGTTGAATTTCGATCGGACTATTGGCTGATCTTCAGCTTCAATGTTTTTGCAGGAGCCGCTGTGGTGGCCGATCAGATCGGCGAACTCAGTCTACGAAACCTGAGACCTGCAGCAGGTTTTGGTTTCCGCATTTTAGCAGACCCCGATGAGAGACTCAACCTCAGGGGCGATATTGCCTTTCGTCCAGGAGGTTACGAATTCTACATTACCGTGGGGGAAGCATTCTGACAGCTCAGCTTGAAATTTACTACTTTTAGCGACCTGAAATGAAGCAGCTAAGGTTTCTTATTATCTTATTCCTATCGAGCTTATTTGTGCAAAGCTGTGCACCCAGTCGCTTTGTACAGCCTCTGGAGCATAATGAAAATGCAGTTTGTGTGAGTGCCGGAGGGCCTATGTTCTCCAATTTGGGTTTTCCGATACCCATACCAATGTCTGCAGTGACCTACGGTAGAGGAATCACACCAAAGATCACGAGCTTCACCAGTGTACACATCACTTCTTTGGCTTATCGCACACCCTTGATAGAAGTTGGGGTTTTATATGGCATTCGCGATTACAACAAATATGAAAGTCCCTATATACCTGGAATCTCCTTAACAGGTATGGGAAATTTTGCCTTCTCGTTCAGAGGTGGCGAAGCAAAATTTTGGCCTCAATTAGACCTTAATGCATACTGGAACCTCTTTGATAGAAACGACCTACTTTATGTTGGTTTGAGCAATTGGTTTGAGATCCAACAAAACAGAGCCTTCGGGGAGCCTCAGCCTCAGGCATGGATCTGGTCACCTCAGGTGGGCTATGGCTATCGTTTCGGGAAGTATATGGCCAATTTGGAATTGAAAGCAGTTGCGCCGAACATCAGCAATCAGAACATCACCGTAGATTACCTAAAACCCTTTGGTAATAGCGGAACACTTGGTGTTTATTTGGGAATAAGCAGAAGGTTTTAAATGAAGCAAATTCTGTACATATCGATATTTGTTTTGGCCCTGAGTTCATGTGGTTTGGATCCATTCATGTACAATCCGGATGACAGCATTGATTCTTATAAGCTTCAAGACTATGAAGGAGACGCTGAACTCACCACCGGACCTGAGTATGAGCTGGCAGACAGTTTGGTCACCCTCTTTACACTTCCTCCAAATGAAGAACGCGAAAATGATCTTTACGCGGTCTATTTAGGCGATATTGATGATATTGATGAAGATACCGTGATCATGTATTGTCATGGTAATGCTGGAAACCTGGATTATTACTTTCATCGTTGCAGACTGCTCGCCAATGCGGGAGGAAAAGCCCGCTTTGGGGTCCTTATGGTAGATTATCAAGGATATGGTCTGTCAAAAGGAACACCTACTCAGCAAAACCTCTACAATGATGTGGGTGATGCGCTGGAATGGTTAAAAGATATGGGCTTAACTGACGATCGTTTGGTGATCTATGGTATGAGTTTGGGGTCCAGCCCTGCCACATATCACGCGTCAACAGACTCCGAGATGAATCCCGCGCAGCTTATTTTGGAGTGTCCATTTGCGGGTGCTGAGGTCATTGCTCAAGATGCCAGTAAACTGGCTATCCCGATCGAATTCATTTCTGAAGAGCCTCACGATGTTGCTCAGATGATCAAAAGCGTTTACCAGCCTTTTATGTGGATGCACGGAACCGATGACAGCTATTTAGCCATAGACACTCATGGAGAGGTCGTTTTTAAAAACTACAATGGTTCAAGTGCAAGCGCTCATCGGGTTGAAGGAGCCGAGCATGGGGACCTTCCACTCGTTATGGGATATGATAAATACAATCAGGCTATTGTAGATTTCATTACCCAACCCTAGTGCTGGGCTAGATATTGAGAACTTCAGCGATTTGTTCATAAAAACGCGCTCCCCGCACATCTGATATTTTTACTTTCGACCTTGATAAAGTATGCCTTTTCGGGTGATCAGATACCTTACATATTGCGCATTGTTATGCATCTTCATCAAACCCGCGTCTGCTCTAGACCTTAGCGATGAACTCTCCTTGACCTCAAGCTTTGAGAATGTGCAGATCAGAACTGGTGAAGGCTCCAATAGCAAGTACAATAAACACATGAAGCAAGGCGAAACCTATTTGCGTGACAAGCAATTTGAGAATGCCCTGTCTGAATTCAAAGCGGCACTTGCTGCTAAAGATGGTGACTCCTATGCCAAGTTCAAAATAGAGCAGACCAAGCGTTACCAGGAGCGGGAAGAAAATATTCGTCGGCAAAAAGAGAAAGAGCAAAAATACATTCAACTGGTTGCCACGGCAAATGGCCTGATGGGAGAGCGCAACTTTGAGTTAGCCATCAAAACCTATGAAGAAGCGCTTAAGCTCTTTCCTGAACGAGATCATTTAGCGTTAAAGATCACCTCTGCAATGACCGGAATGGAGAAACAAAAAGCAAGGGAGAAGAGAGAAAAAGAAGCAGCAGATCGACAAAGAAAATACGATGAACTGATCTCGAAGGCAGATGATCACTTCCAAAAACAAGAATTTGACAAGGCAATTGACAATTACAAAGAAGCTTCGGAGGTCAAGGAACTTGAGCAATACCCCATGTTGCAGATTCAAAAATCAGAAGAGGAGATCAAAATACTTGAGCGGGAAGCAGCCGAAGACGAGCGTTGGCAAAACTACTATGAGCATATTGAAAAAGCCGATGAGCACCTCATCAACAAGGAATACGAATCTGCCATAAAGGAGTACAATGAAGCTGGTAAATTCGTAAAGAACCAGTATCTTCCCAAGGTGAAGATCCTTGTTGCGAAAGACATGATCAAACGCAGGTCCAAAGATAGTTTGGCTTATGCATACAACTCTGAAATAGTCACCGCGGATCAGTATCGCGAGCAGGAAGATTACGAAAAAGCCATTGAGTATTACAACAAGGCTTTAGAAGTCGAGCCACTCAAGCAGTATCCGATCACCAAGATAGATCAATGCGAGGATTTCATTCAAAGAAGAGAAGCAGAGAAAACGCGCGCAAAATTTGAAGATATAAGTACTGCTGCGCTTATCGACTTTCGGGCTGAGGATTATAAAAAGGCCCTGGAGCAATATGAACAGGCACTGGAGATCTACCCTTTGCACACGCACACCAAATCAATGATCAGGGAGTGTAAGAAATTCATCAGAAAAGAAGAAAAAGAGAACAGGGAACCAACCAATTACTTCCTCATGTTCAACGGTGGAGACAAAAACAACAGTTCATCAGATGTTGAGGGTGGGAAAACAGATATCACCTTCGACGGAGGTTCAGATAAAAACAAATCTTTCAAGGAGCTTTATCTGGATGAAGGCGATAAGAAGAAAAAATTCTACAAAGCCATTGACGATCTCGCCAAACAGTATCCTCCCGGAATCACTGAAGAGTTAAAAAGTGGAGTAAGAAAGAATGTGGTTCGAAGGATCAAGGTTGTAGAGAATATGGGCTATGAGTACCTCAAAGTAGAGCACGAATGGGGCGGAGTATATTACTTCAAAGATGGAGTAGCCATCAACCAGCAACTTTGGGAGCAAGAAACCCAAACGCGCTAAACGCTGCTCAGTCTGCGCTGAACCATACTATCTACACTTTCAAATAGCTGATTGGGCAGAAGTGTTCTCCAGCGAATATCCTCGAGGTTCCCTCCGTAAAGGAAATATTGATCGATCCCCTCGCGAACAAATTCATCCAAGACATGATCCCGAAAATTGAGCAGAGCGATCCAGCCTTCCTCACAATCGTCGAACCATTCCTCGTAATAAGAATCATCAGAAGCATGAAAGTTAAGTACGTTCTCGCCAATGATGATGAACTTATCTATTCCTGAGTAGATCATCTCATCGATCAGGTTTCGCTTAAGCTGGGCAACGTCATTATACAAACAGTCATTCCATTCACCGATCATTTCGATGACACAGAATGACTGTTCATAATCTGCATAGAGTACCTTGAGGAAAAGCGTCTGCGATCCGAAGTTATCCCATTGAGGATGAATTAGATGGTCGTAAATACTTTGACCAAATTCAAACTCTGAATACTCCGTTCCGAAGAAAGGTGAATCCTCATCTTCGGCCGCAACGTAGAGTTCCCTCCAATTGTAATATGGCTCTATTGAATGCACCCTTCAAATATGGTGAAAGATGCATTCGATCATGTTAATGAATTACGATTCTTTTCTGCAGCCTTCTTTCGTTTGATGAAAGGTCGATCAAGTAGTTACCCGAAGGAAGATCACTTACATCAAATGATTCAACATGAGCTTTTCCGGCAGCGGATCCCACTGGGAATTCTCTGATCACTCTTCCAGAAAGATCAAGTATTCTGGCGGATGTAAAGTGCTCTGTATCCATTGACTTGTAGCTAATAGATAGCTGATCAAAAGCTGGATTTGGATAAACCATGAAGTCTGGCATTTCTGGCACTAACAACTCCACATTGGTAGGTTGGGTTCCACCATTCACAGAATCGCCTGTTTGATAATAAACCCTTCTCTGGGTACTGCTCCCCTCCTTCTTACGATCAAATCGAATGATAAAATGCTTATTTGAAGCACTTCTCCACTCATACATGACATTGTCATAGTTGAAGACCTGGTTACCTACAATAGGAACATCGGCTGTGTCTGTGACCATCTCCGTGATCTTAATACGCAAGACCTCATAAACATCGCCATAAGGCATTTTAATGCGACCATAGGCATCAACCTTATAGCTCACATTTCCTTCGATAGTGTGGTCAACTGCTGTAGGTCCAACACCTGTAGTGTAGGTATTCGATACGGCATAAGAACTTGAATCCTGGTATGTGATCGGATAAGACCACTGTAATACATTGTTATTCTCATAATTCAGTGTATTCACCCCCCAGGACTGACCAGCATAGCCAAGTCCACTACTGGATGGGTCATAGAAATAGGTCTCATCGGAAATAGGCCGATCAATCACCAGTTTTACTGCAGCATCAACTGGATCGGGTGTGAGCCCTCCTGTTACCACAGCTTCAACATTCATATCTCTTTGTGTTCCAGCAGCCAGGCCGCTAAAATCCCAAACGATCGCAGATCCTTCAGATCCAGCTGAAAAAGAACTTGCATTGGAAATTTCCTGAATGGTTGTATTCTCACCGATGACATAATTTGCCGAGTCAGCAGGAATGGTTGTTTGTGCTACTGCTGCTCCGAATCCAACGGAAAGCATAGTTGTAATTGATGCTAATTTTAGGTAATTTTTTCTCATGTGCTCCTGATTTTTGATTCTCTCAAATATAATAAACTCAGAATCAGAAAGCAAGGTTTTACATATTGAAAGGCGTGTATATTTTGATATCTCGCCGAAGGTTATAACTTAGTCACGCAAAATTCAAAGTGAATAATTGATGGAAGTGATTCAGGAAAATATAGTTGTGATCGGAGGAGCAATTGCGCTTGTGGTAGTGCTCCTAGTTGTTTTTATGATCATTAGGAAGAAGAGAAAGAATGCAGGTGAGCAGGCAGAGTTTGTGGTACCCTCCAAAGAATCGGTAGAGCCTGCGCACGAGGCTGACGTGGCCATTGAGGTAGATGAATCGGAAGAAGATGAATATGTTCCTGAAAAGGAGCTCCTATCCCTTCGCAAAGTTTCTAAGGGACGAAATTTCTTTAGTATTCACCTCAGTCCTTTGGAGGATCATATTCATATTAGGGCGATCGAGCCACTTACAAACAACTATGGAGAGGTATTCGAGGCAGAAAAACTTTATTCAAGGGAATATCACCAAAGAAAACCCATGAGCATTCATTTCGACTACAATGCCAGAGGAGTTAAGAGTGACAATGTTCATTTTGAAATGATCATTAGTTATCGCGATGCTGATTCCTCCCATTGGAACCAGCGTTTCATTTTTGATAAATCCGGCGAATGCCGATTGCTCAAGCCAAGAAGAGCTTAGAATACTTCTCGAAAACTTTTAACGAAGAGTTCGTTTTCGGCTTGTAGTCCAACTGACACTCGCATGCAGTGCGGAAGTCCGAATGCTTTAAGGGGTCTCACAAAGACTCCTTTTTTCATGAGTTTTTGACTGAGCTCATTCACCCGTTCTTCGGAGCCAAGGTCGATCATCAGGAAGTTGGCATAGGACTCGGCATATTTGACCCCTAGCTCTTCAAATAACTGTTTAAAGAGCTTAATGCCTTTGCGGTTATTGATCAGCGACTCTTCTAAATATTCTGAATCACTCAATGCTCCCAATCCTGCAGCCTGTGCAACATTGGATGGCTCAAAGGTCATCTTGATCTTAGCCAGGGTTTCGATGATCTCCAGCGGACCCATGGCGTAACCGATTCGAATAGAAGCAATACCAAATGCTTTACTGAATGTGCGCAGGGTAATGACATTTGGATACCTCAACTTTATGCTATCTGCAAAATCATCGCTGAGGTCAACGGCGTATTCGTAATATGCTTCATCTGAGATCACCAAAACATCTTCCGGCACCTTTTGCATGAATGCTTCAAATTCTTGTTTTGTGATCATGGTTCCCGTTGGGTTATTCGGGTTGGCGATATAGATCACCTTGGTATGCTCATCGATGGCTGCTGCCATTTTATCCAGGTCGAAGCTATAATCCTCGCGCAACGGGATCTTTACCACAGGACGATTGTGCGACTGCGCCCAGATATAGACCGCAACAAAGGTGCCCTCTGAGGTAAGCAAGACATCCTCTGGACCAAAGAATCCTTGAAATATATTTCCCAAAATAGCTTCGGATCCATTTCCTACCACCACCTGATCAGCACTTATTCCTTCTCTGGTAGCGATCTCCGCTCTTAGGCGAGAAGCGGTGGGATCTGGATATAAGTGAGAATGTTGCAACTCAGAGCGAATGGCTTCCATCGCTTTGGGCGATGGACCCAGGTTGTTCTCATTGTTCCACAAGATGGCTGTTTCTTTCAAGCCAAGTTCCTCCACAACCTGTTCAATAGGTTTGCCAGGCTTATAGCTTCTCAGCTGCTGAATATGTTCCGGGATCTCGATCTTATGCATTAGCTAAAAATAAACTCTATTGTTCAAATTTGACCCTTTCGAAGATATCTTCTTTCCGTTTAATGAGTCCTCGATCTATCATATGACGAAGAGAGCGCAATAAATGTTCATCACTACAGTCAATGTTCAAACGAATTTCATCAATATGTTGCGCCCTGTCAAGCAGACCAAGCACTTTTGATTCAATCTCTTTGGGCGAAATTCGTTTCGCAAGGCAAACGTCGCAAATACCGCAGTCCTTCGTTTTCTTCTCTCCAAAATAATCCAGCAGAAAACGAGCACGGCAGATCTCCTTCGATTGCACAAAGTCGAGCATCGCCAATAGTTTCTTTTTCATCGTCTTTTTGCGCTGGCGATAGGCTTCTTTTGGGATCTCCAGGTCAGAATCCTTTTGACGTGCCTTCAAGTAAAGCACTCTCGGTTTCGAGCTGTGCGGAATATATGATACGATATCCAGTTTATCGAGATTTTCAAGGGTCTTACGGACAAAATCCACAGTCTCTCCACTCCTTTTAGCAAGGGTCTGTTCATTGATCTTGGCATATTTATCGAAGATGCCAATGTGCGAGCGCAGAATGGTGCGGGTGAGGACCGATTCACGTTCGTGATTCAGCTCGTAGTGATATAGATCGGCCTTTGAGCAGATCATTCTCAACCGGGAAGCTAAAAAAGAATTTTCCTCAAACTGAAGCAAGCCAGCCAATTCAAGGATCTTAAAACTTTGTCTGATCTCATAGGGATCGATATTGAAGCTGGAAGCCAAGCGTCCCACATCAAACTCAAACTCCTCCCCTTCAGCACTTCCAGCAGCAAGTTGCAAATGATTTGATAGTGCCTTATATGCTCTTTTGACATTTTTTATCGGAGGAAATTGCGATCTAAAACGATCCTTCAATAATTGAATATCATAATTGTCGAAAAGCATTACAGCAAAGGACTTCTTCCCATCTCTGCCACCACGTCCAGCTTCCTGAAAATAAGCTTCTGGTGATTCAGGAATATCGAGGTGTATCACCAGTCGTACATCTGCCTTGTCGATTCCCATGCCGAAAGCATTCGTAGAAACCATGATCCTCGTCTTTCCCTCGGTCCAGGCATGCTGTCGCTTCTGTCGCTCTTCCGCTTTGAGGCCCGCATGGTAATAGCTCGCTGAAAACTTCTTTTCGTTCAGCCAGCTGGCAATCTGTTCCGTTTTTGATCGGCTACGCATATAGATGATCACCGATCCTTCATTTTTCTTGAGCATCAGATCGAGCTTGTGCATTTTATCCTCCTCATGGAAAGCCATATAAGCCAGGTTTTCGCGGGCAAAACTCTTCTGAAGGATATTATCTTCTTTAAACTGCAGCTTTTGCTGAATATCCTTTGCCACTTCAGGAGTAGCCGTGGCTGTGAGGGCAAGAACCGGGACCTCTGGCTTGATCTCTCTTAGGTTTTCTACTTCAAGGTAACTTGGTCTGAAATCATAACCCCATTGTGAGATGCAATGCGCTTCATCTACTGCAAAAAGATTGACCTTCATCAGGGCAATGCGCTCCTGGACCATCTCACTTTTGAGTCGCTCTGGAGAGAGGTACAAGAATTTGGTTCCTCCATAGATGCAGTTGTCGAGAATGGCATCCACTTCAGACTCTCGCATTCCAGAAACCAATGCTGAGGCTCGAATTCCTCTTTTTTTTAGGCCATTCACCTGGTCCTTCATGAGCGCGATCAGTGGAGAAACTACAATGCAAACTCCTTCAAGTGCAATTCCGGGTACCTGATAGCAAAGCGACTTACCGCCGCCGGTTGGCAACAGCGCGAGGGTATCCTTGCCTTCGAGAACGGAGTTAATGATATCCTCCTGCAAAGGTCGAAAGGACTCAAAACCCCAGTATTTTTCTAAAACCTCATGGATCTTCACTTCGGTCAAATTTAATGCTTTCGTTTGCTGCTGAAGAGCTTGTTTGGCATGTTTTCATCACAGAATTAAAGGTCAGACTGTTAGGAATTTAAATGAGTGGACATAGCCGTTGTATGTAATTGGCTTATTTTAGCATTCGAATTCAATTAAAGGCAACTATTTTGGGGCTTTTACGTCTACAAGACACATTCATTGCTACTTTGAGAATTAAACTGGTCTTATTTCTTTGTTTCGCCTTTGCATTATCAACCTTAGAACTTCAGGCAAGCCATATAGCTGGAAGTGACCTGACCTATCGCTGTATTGGACAAGACAGTTTTGAAATTACCCTTAATGTATTTAGAGACTGTAATGGTATCAGAGCCCCCGGAAATGCCCAATTGCAAGCCACAAGCACCTGTGGAGGTAGCGTAAACCTCAACCTTAGCCTTCAGGTCAATCCTTTCGTTCTCAATGGCGATTCTGTTTTTCCAAATCCTGCCAATGGCGCCCTGGAAGTGTCTCAATTATGCCCCACGAATCTGGCTCAAAGTAAGTGTAAAGACCGCGCCAATCCTTTCCCAGGAATGGAGCAATACGTATTTAAAGGCATCGTCGTTCTAAGTCCTCCCTGCAATACCTGGAATTTAAGGTATTCAGCTCCGCCTGCTAGAAATAGCAATCAGAATCTCGCAGCAGGCTTCCCTGGGGCAGGTATCTCTACAGTTCTGGCCGAACTAAATAGCCAGAGTTTCAACTGTAATTCTTCCCCTCGTTTCTCCGCTCAACCAATTCCATACGTTTGTGCGGGTCAGCCTGTGGTTTACAACTTTGGCGTCACAGAAGATGAAGGAGACAGTTTGGTTTACTCCTTTAGCTGTGGTTATTCGAATAATCTGAATAATCCGAATGTATTCAGGGCGCCTTATAGCTGTAATGAGCCCATTGCAGGAGCAAGTATCGACAGTACCAACGGGAGAGTGCGCTTCACTCCCACCTTAACCGGGAATTTTGTGATCATTGTGTTGGTAGAAGAATACGATCGGGCGACAGGACAAAAAAAGGGTAGCATCATGCGTGATATCCTATTTGTCGTTCAGACCTGCACCAACCAGCAACCTGATCCTAACGCACCCATTGAGAATTTTTCAGGAGATGGCGCTGTGATCGACAGCAACTCCATTGAGATCTGTGTTGGCGAAAGCTTTCAGTTTGATGTGACCATTACCGATCCAGACACAGCTGACTCGCTCATTTTGAGCTCCAATATAGAGAGCGTCTTACCGAACTCTAGCTTTAGCTTTGTGAGTTATGGTGATAGTGCTGTTGCAACTATAGCATGGTCGGCAGTGCCTACTCCAGGTAACTTCTATTCGTTTTACATTCAAGCCAATGACGGTGCTTGTCCGGTTTCTGGCCTCTTCTACTCTACCTATGATATCGAAATTGTACCCAGCACATTTGCAGGGCCTGATCTAAATATTTGTCAGGGAACGCAGGCAGCAAACATCAATGTTTTTGGGGGTAACAACTTTAATTGGACTGCCCTTCCCGGCGGAGCAGGTATCAATGTAGGAACAAACTTCGATTGCGACACCTGTCAGAATGTAGTGGCAACACCAAACATCACCACTACCTATGTGGTGAATTCTGACTTAAGCAGCACCTGTAAGAATCGCGATACCATTACCGTAAATGTTGCACCAAATTTTGAATTGAGTATCAGTCCGCCTGATACAGTTTGCGAGTTTGTGGCTAAACAGCTGCTTGTTAGTCCAAGTGTTGGGAGCTTTAATTACTCCTATCAATGGAGTCCAGGCATGTTCCTCAATAACGATACCCTGCAGAGCCCAAATATCATCAGTTTACCTGTCAGCACAAATTTTGTTGCTACGGTGAGTTCAGCTGCAGGATGTACCAAACGCGATACAGTTCGGATCTCCGTGGCCAATCCTTTCCCACAGAATATACAGGCTGTGGCCAGTGATACCTTGATCTGTATCTCCGATACGGTAAATCTTGATGTTGACCTTGGTAATTTGAGCTACAATTCCTGCGGTCCTGAGCTCAGTCCATGTCAGGGCTTTGCCACCAATATAGACCTGGGTAATGGCACGCAAAGTAACCCCAGAGTAGGAAACTCTAGACCCATACCCTACGGTGGTGCATTTAACAGTGTGAGGCAGCAGTTTTTATATCGCCGGGCAGATCTTCTCGCAGCGGGATTGATTCCGGGAACGATCAATTCACTCGGATTCTTTGTGCAGAATTTAAGGGCATCCACACCCGATTATGATAACTACAGCATTAAGATTGCCTGCACAAGTTTGGATACGGTTACTGGTATCTGGCAACTTGGTCTTACGGAAGTTTTCAGCCCAAAAACGGTAACAATCGCTAACGGTTGGAACATGCACAATTTTGATGTAGGCTACAATTGGAATGGACAAGATAACCTCATCGTTGAGATCTGTTTTGACAATTCGGGACAAACTCCAGCCAGAACCGAAAATCCGGCATGTACTTTCACAGCCACTTCTTATCCAGCCACCATGCTCACCCGGAGTTTTGCAGGTGCGGCCTGTAATCTGCTCAATCAGGCGTTCAACTCACCAATGAACTTCCTTCCAAACATACGTTTTGAGCAATGTCAGGGTTTAAACGCAGCAGGCTATACTTTCAGTTGGGAACCGACCACTAACCGGGGATATCTGGGGGCAACGAACATCAAAAGTCCGCAAGCGAATGTCAATACGAGTACAACAAACAGTTTCCGGGTGATCGTTACAGATACCTTAGGCGTATGTGTAGATACCCCTTCTGTAAATGTAAACGTAGTTACGCGATACAATAGCAAACCAATCCTTGGGGATTCATTATGTGTCTCCGACGGACTGGATACCTTAAGCGCTCCTACTCCCTGGGATATTATTCCGCGACCTGGTGGTGGATTTTGGTCAGGACCGGGAATTGTAGACGATTCCCTTGGCGTGATCGATCCTGCAGTTTTAGGTGTAGGAAATCATGTCATTAGCTACGAAGTTCGTGGGGATGCCTGTGCGAGTATGGATAGTTCCACATACACGGTTGTTGGCCTACCCGATCCGAGTTTCTCTGAGGGCCCTTTCTGCGAAGCAGATAGCCTCAATATCCTCGATACTAATGCAGCCCATATTCGCGGATACTTTACAAGCAGCCGAATGGGAGTGGTAGATTCGAGTACGAACAATTTTAATGCGACTGTATCAAGCATCAATGCGCCCGATACTGTTGACCTTAGATACACCGCCTATAACGGATGCTTTAACGATACCACCATCCCTGTGATCGTGGTCAGGCAATTTGATGCCGACATATTGACCAACGGTCCATTCTGCGTGAATGATGACACCGTTCAGCTATTTGCTCAAGATTCTGGCGGAAATTGGTCAGGTCCAGGTGTCGTACAAACTAATCCAGGCTTATTTGTTCCTGCTGAAGCGGGCATTGGAAACTTCCGTGTTTCAGTGGACAGCAGCGGTTTCTGCGGAAACAGCGACACAAGCATTATTCAGATAGTCGGTTTGCCTCCGGTGGCCATCAATGATCCAGGGCCCTTTTGTGATGATGGATCTGGAACCGGTACTACACCTGTTAATATTATGGGAACACCTTCAGGAGGCGTTTGGGGATCTGCTGGCACACCGCCATGGATGCCTCTCACCAATCAGGCTCAGTTCATTCCATCCGTGGTTGTTCAAAGCTTGGGTTTTGGATCTTACCCACTCTACTACACCGTATTTGATACCATAGCAGCAGGAAAAGCATGCAGCAATACCGACACCATTTTAGTTCGCTTCTCGCAAACCCCAAATGCGCCTCAAAGTCCGGGTGACTTCAGTTTCTGCATTGGGAGTCCGGTTAGTGGATTAAGCGCCACCGCAGACACAGGTTTAGGTCTGCTGTGGTATGATGATCCCTCTTTAAATTTATTGGCAGACACATTCGCCAGTGGATCACCAGTGAGTCACCCAGCCTCTGCAGTAGACTTCAATCTTTATTTGAGGCATATTGATAGTTTAGGATGTATCAGTGCTGCTACTCCTGTCAATATTTTCATGTTGGCCAATCCTGAAGCCAGTTTTGTGGTAGAACCTGAAGAAGCCTTTGTACCGGTAGAAGTTGCATTCATCAACACCAGTGTAGCTGGAAATCCTGGGATCAATCTCACTCAGTTTGAGTGGAAGATCTGGCAATACGGATATGATCCGATCTCAGATTCTTATGCTGAGTTTCCAGATCGCGATACTGCGGAATTGCATCGATTTGATACTGAAAATGCCACGCTCAATT
>CBFHWY010000051.1:0-19738 GCA_965659675.1 Salibacteraceae bacterium
GAAATTGCCGATCAACGCACTTGATAAACTATTGGATATCCTCGAGTTGGAAGTTGTGCCTACCGATACAGTCTCCAGAGAAGAAATTGCTTTTACCATTCACAAACTTTTTGCCGATAACGAAAGCGTGAGCCGCGTGCGATCCATCATTCAGTTTCTTGATGGGGTGATCAAAGAATACAGGGACGAGCTCGATAAAAAAGGTCCGCATAAGTTTATTGTCAAAGATCAAGAGTAGAGAGCTGCAAGTTTAGCTGCTGAAGCAAAGCGGAGGTAGGCCGCAAGCGTCAAGCTACAAGCCTCAAGTCTCAAGCCGCAAGCTTCAAGCTACAAGCTACAAGCCTCAAGCTGCGAGCTTTATCTGATTTTGTTAGCGGGCAAAGTTGAGCTTAAGTTGATTTGTTGCGAGCCCGCTTGAAGGATTTCAACTTTGATATAATTTCAATCCCCTACTTCAGCGCACAAGGGCTAAAGCCAATTCAGCATTCATAATGGGAAGCTGACTATTCTTAAAATCTTTGGTGTTTCTTGTAACGAGCGCCAGTACGCCTTTTACAGAGCGTGCACTCAATTCCTGAATTGCATCTTCAAGATCATTGAACTTCAAGTCATAAGCTTCTTGAATCAATTCCCCATCAAGATCGACTGTCTGCACAAGCTTTGAAAGTTCCTTCAAAAGTCCAATTGAAGCTTTGTGAGATTTGGATCTTCGCAGTAGAAAGTATATGTTGTTAAACGATATCGCCGATACATGAAGCGCGATCTTTTTGTCTTCCGCCAGACTGAATAATGCTGCTGCAGACCTTGAGTGGGGTTCGCGGTTTCCAAGAAAGTCAAGAATGATATTGGTGTCGAGAAAAAGTGTCTTCATTTAGCGTGTTTTCTCGATAGATAATCTGAATAACCGGCTTTATCTTCTCGTACATCACCCAACTCTACAGAGCCCATAAGGCTTTTGCTTATTGGGGATAAGGTCTGTTTTTCATCTGCGCGAATCAAACTCCTCAAATAGTTCTCAATGATCCTGGATAAACTCATCTCGCTAGACTTTGCAAATACTTTTGCCTGCTCGATAACTTCTTTGTCGATGGATAAAGTAAGCTTTGTAGTCATACGTGTATATTTATATTCAAATATACGTATTAATACTTGGTCTGAATGAGAATTAATTCGTAACCACCAGCCTTTGTCTGCTTATCCTTCCTTGTGTGCTTGTACTTTCTAGGATGTAGGCCCCTTGACTAATCTTGGAACCAAGATCAATAGACTTTTGACCTGCTTGCAATTTTTCTTCATAGACTATTTTACCGTGGATATCTAGCACTCTAATTACAGTCTCTTCAGAAACCCAAATGACAAATTGACCTTGATTAGGGTTTGGGTAAAGCTTAATGTCGCTTAACTTTTCTTCTATACCGACATTATTTACTGTGTAACAACGTGTATTTAAATGGCAAAAATTAAGAGTATCTGCTAATTGCAAAGCATATGAACCATTCTGTGCTGGAGTAAAACTTTTTTGAGTTGCCCCGTTTATGACATTTGGAAATGTGTTGCAATCAAACCAAGTATATGTACCTATAGTATCGTTTGATATCAAGGTTGGACCCTTTCGACTGATGGTGGTATCAAAAGGATAGATCACAACTATCTGTTTTTGAGTGCTAATATTTCCATTACCATCATCGAATACCCAAATAACTGTATCCGAACTATTAAGCGGAAAACTAGAAGTGGTGCTTGCTCTAATATTACCAGCACAGGAGTCGTAAGCAACTGGTGTTGTGAGATTCACTTCACATCTAGAGGTAATAAAAGAATCTAGCAGAACAAGAGGACGAGGAGCGATTGAATCTCTAATTTCTATGTTTTGATTTTGAACTAGCTTATAACTTTTCCCGTCATCAAATTTCCACTGCAAGGTGTCTTTTCCTTGAACTGAAATCGGTAGTTGAACGGTATCATTTGGACTTAAACTAAAACCACAACCACTTATGGCTTCAGGAATAACTAAACTATCTATTGAACACTGAGCATATAAATGAGGTAAGCGAGAAACTGCTGGCCTAAGACTCGGATCACAGTTGTTGAGTTTCAATACCCAAACGTCTTCGGCACCTTGTGATGGACTTGTCATTATTTGTCCCGGCCCAGGGTCAAGGTCGGTAGAATCTAATAGTTGACCGATCATCACGATTTCATAATCTGAGTCTAGGGCTAGTTGATCTCCATAGTCAGCATGCATATAATAGCTTTGGTTGATGCTGCTGTCGAATTTTATCAAAAGATATGAGCCACCATCCACTTGTTTGGAGAGGTGAAAGTTCGATGTATCCAAATTAGGTTGGAGATCCATTCCGTTTAGTCCTGGATCGCAAAGCAAGTATATGTTAAATTCATCATCTACTTCAATATCAAAAGTGGCGTTGTTGCCTATGAATCCGCTTGTAGACTCGAAGACATAAGTCCGAGTCCAACTTAAGTTTCTATCAAGTTTGATGAGTGCCTGATCAATACCCGTAACAAATGCGGAGTCGACTCCTAGTCCTGGATCACGATCAAAGTGACTCTCAACATTTCCGTAGGTGTAAATATTGTCCGCTGTATCCAGGGCAATCGAAAACGAACTTCCCCTCGTTTCAAAGCTTCGATGAGTAATATAATTACCTGTCGAATCCAATTTCACTACGATAAGAGGGTTTTGATGTACTTTCGATGTGTCTATTACGCTGCTTCCCATTAGCAGACTATCCGCAAAGATCCCTACTATAATGACCTCATCTTTGGAGTTAACCTTGAAGTCAGATAATGCTATGTATGAAGGTGACCCAAATTCTCTACTCCAAAGTACATTTCCAGCAGGATCGAATTTGGCCATATAGTGCCCTCCCCCACTTACAACAACATGTTGAGTGGCACCCATACCCAGATTTATAGAATCACTGGCACTACCTAAAATGATGATGTTTCCCTTCGAATCTATGTTATGGCAGGTTACCGAGTTAGATGCGATTTGAGAGTTGGATAAATTATCAAATGCATTCGCCCAAATCAGGTTTCCACTTGAATCAAACATTGCAATATATCCTTGATTCTTATTGCTTGATTGGCCAATTAGTGAAGGTGTTGACCCTGGATTCACATCCATGATGGAATCTATCATTCCAGTGACAGTTACGTTGTTGTTTTTGTCACATTGTATATCTCCTGTCCATGCTTCCGATTCAAGTTTTTTTGACCATAGCAAATTACCCACTGGATCATATTTTACAATGAATTGATCTTGTTTTTTGGTTGGACTCTTGATATGGTAACTATGAGATGACCCTGGGTCAACATCCAGACTATCAGAAAATGTGAAACCGAAAAGTAAGATGTTGTCCGATTGGTCGAGGCAGATATCTGTAGCCCACTCGGTGCGATCACCTCCAAATTGAAAATGTCGTTCATAGCTAAATCCAACCTGGGCCTCTAGCCTGCAATAGGAGAACATTAACAGAATAGAAATAAATAAAAAGAAACGAAATTGAGGGATTAAAATCATGCCAGAAAGTTCAATACTATGGCTAAGAGGCTTATAAAGGTAATCAATCGAAAGAATACCAATTTTAAGCTGGAATGCCCTTTTTTGGTTCACTATATTTGACACATGCTACCAAGCTACTTTTCCGGCAGAACCATCGATCAGGTGGGGGTGATTGAAAGAGCCAGTCGCTTTCAAAAAAGAAGTATCAAAAAAGAGGCGAAAATGCAGGGGCTTAATATGGCGCTGAGCATGATCGACCTGACTACGCTTGAAGGAGCTGATACTGAAAACAGAGTACGACAGCTTTGCTACAAAGCACAACACCTTCATGATGATATTGAAGGCCTGCCTAATGTGGCGGCCATTTGTGTTTACCCGAACATGGCTGGAGTTGCTAAAGATGCCCTCGGGAAGTCGGGCATCAAGGTAGCAGCAGTGGCCACCGCTTTTCCTTCGGGACAGTCTTCAATGAAGATCAAAAAACTGGATACACAAATGGCCATTGACAATGGTGCAGATGAAGTGGATATGGTGATCTCCCGTGGTAAATTCCTGGAAGGGGAATACAGCTTTGTGCATGATGAGATCGCTGAGATCAAAGACATCTGTGCTAAGAAAGCACGGCTGAAGGTAATCCTCGAAACTGGAGAACTTGGAGATTTTGACAAAGTACGTTTGGCCTCGGAAATTGCTATTGAGGCTGGAGCTGATTTCATCAAAACTTCAACCGGAAAGATCTCTCCTGCGGCGAATATGCCAGTGACCCTGGTGATGTTGGAATGCATTCGGGATCATTTTCTGAACACAGGAAAAATGGTGGGCATGAAACCTGCGGGTGGCATTCGAAAAGCAAAAGAAGCACTGCATTATCTGGTGATGCTGCGTGAAACGCTCGGCGATGCCTGGTTATCAAATCACTGGTTCCGCTTTGGCGCAAGCTCTTTGGCCAATGATGTACTGATGCAGATCGCCAAACAAGAAACTGGAATCTATCAATCATCCGACTATTTCTCAATTGACTGATATGGCAAAGAAAAAAGACAAGGATTTAGAAATGGGATCGGGTTGGTTCTATGCTCCAGCACCCGAAAGCTCCCCCGTGAAGATCAAAGATCGCTACGAGCTTTTCATCGGGGGGAAATTTGTCAAACCCAGGTCTGGTAAATATTTCAAGAGTATTAATCCGGCCACAGAGGAGCCCATTGCTGAAGTAGCCCAAGCGAATGATAAGGATGTAGATAATGCGGTGAAAGCCGCGCGAAAGGCCTACACTGAGGTGTGGTCGAAAATGCCCCCAGGTGAGCGTTCAAAATATATCTTTCGCATCGCTCGAATGATTCAGGAACGAGCACGAGAGTTTGCGATCATTGAGAGTATGGACGGAGGAAAACCGATCCGCGAATCGCGTGATATAGATATTCCTTTGGTAGCAGCCCACTTCTTCTATTATGCTGGTTGGGCAGACAAATTGGAATATGCCTTTCCAAACCAAAAAGTAGCGTCGCTAGGGGTGGCAGGACAGATCATTCCATGGAATTTTCCTCTTTTGATGGCCGCCTGGAAACTGGCTCCTGCCCTGGCCTGTGGAAATACCGTTGTACTTAAACCTGCCGAAACAACTTCTTTAACTGCCTTAAAGCTGGCAGAGTTGATCAAAGACTCGGGTTTGCCTGATGGTGTAGTGAATATCGTCACCGGAGCCGGAGATACAGGTGCGGCAATCGTGAATCACCCCGACATCAACAAGATCGCTTTTACCGGGTCTACAGAAGTTGGAAAGATCATTCAGCGCGCCACTGCAGGCAGTAAGAAAAAGGTAACCCTTGAACTTGGAGGAAAAGCCGCCAACATCATTTTTGCTGATGCCGCCATTGATCAGGCTGTAGAAGGAATCGTTAATGGAATTTATTTCAATCAGGGTCATATATGTTGCGCAGGATCCCGACTGTTTGTTGAGGAGTCGGTCGCTGATGAAGTGATCAAAAAATTGAAATGGCGCCTGGAGAGTTTGGTCGTTGGAGATCCCCTGGACAAGAACACCGACGTAGGTGCGATCAACTCTGCTGCTCAACTTGAGACCATTGACGGATATCTCAAGATAGGCAAGAAAGAAGGTTTGGATATGTACCAGCCGAAGTTCAAGAAACCCAAAAAGGGATTCTGGTGTGCGCCTACCTTGTTCACCAATGTAGCTCAGAGCAGCCGCCTTGCAAAGGAAGAGATCTTTGGTCCGGTGCTGGCCGTACAAACGTTCAGAACAGTTTCTGAGGTGATCCAAAAAGCGAATAATACTGAATATGGTTTGTCGGCAGGAGTGTGGACCGATAAAGGCTCCAAGATCTTTAATCTTACCAACCGTTTAAAAGCCGGGGTGATCTGGGCAAATACTTACAACAAGTTTGATCCGACTTCTCCTTTTGGAGGTTATAAGGAAAGTGGTTTTGGCAGAGAAGGCGGGCTTCATGGATTAGATGCATATCTCAAGTTCAAATAAGATGGCAAGAGTGAAAGTCAATAAAACATACAAGCTGTACATCGGGGGAAAATTTCCCCGTACAGAATCAGGTCGATATTTAGAGCTGAGAAACAATGCTGGAGAGTTGATGGCAAATGTTTGTCAGGCTTCCAAAAAAGACTTTAGAGAAGCGGTTGTTGCCGCTCGAAAAGCGCAAGAGTCCTGGGCGGGATCAACGGCATATCTGAAAGGACAGATCCTTTACCGATTAGCGGAAATGATGGAATCGCGCTCAGAAAACTTCATTGAAGAATTAATGCGCGAAGGCAACAGTAAGGCAGCAGCAAAAAAAGAACTGTCTGAGAGCATTGACCTTTTGGTGTATTATGCCGGTTGGAGCGATAAGTACCAGCAGGTATTTAGTGCCGTGAACCCTGTGGCCAGTTCACACTTCAATTTCAGTGTTTTGGAAGCCTGTGGAGTGGTAAGTGCAAGTTCATCGAGCCTTGGAGAAGCCTGCAAATTAGTTGCTACGTCAACCATTGGGGGTAACAGCCTAATTCTCGTTTCGGATCTCGGTTCCGCCATGAGCGCCATCACCCTGGCTGAAGCTATTCAGGCTTCTGACTTTCCTGCTGGAGTAGTAAATATACTCACTGGCTTGCACGATGAACTGATTCCACATATGTGCTCACACATGGACGTGAATGCAGTGGTTTTGCATCAGCATAAGAAAGAGGCCCAGCAATTGGGCGCTGAGAATGTGAAGCGTGTCCACTTTTGGAATTTAGGAATGGAACGCTCACCTTATCGCATTCGAGATTTACAGGAGGTAAAAACCACATGGCATCCAGTTGAGCAGATTTCGGGTTCGGGAAGCGGGTATTAAGCTGCAAGCCTCAAGCCTCAAGCCTCAAGAATTTAATATCCGAGTATTGGTCCCAACCAGCGTTCGCATTCTTCCAGAGACATGCCTTTGCGCTCAGCGTAAGAAGCAAGCTGATCCTTGCCGATCTTTCCGACATTAAAGTAGCGCGACTCGGGATGGGCAAAGTACCAACCACTAACCGCAGCCGTTGGGAACATGGCCATGCTTTCTGTAAGCGTTAAACCGATCTTTTCGGCCTCCAGTAATCGGAAGATCTCTGGTTTTTCTGTGTGATCTGGACAAGCGGGATAACCCGGCGCAGGTCTGATTCCCCTGTACTTTTCGCGAATAAGCTCTTCATTGCTTAGCGATTCTGTCTTCTCATAAGCCCAGAGTTCTTTTCTGACCTTTTCATGCATCATTTCTGCCATGGCCTCTGCGAGCCGGTCGGCAAGGGCTTTCAGCATAATAGCATGGTAATCGTCATGATCGGCCTCGTAGGTCTTCACTCGCTCATCTATACCGATCCCCGCATTGACTGCAAAGCAACCGATGTAGTCTTTTTCAGGATGGATATAATCCACAAGGGATCGATTTTTAGATCCCTCCCGAAGTTTTCCTTGCTGCCGCAGAAAATGGAATTCACCTGCTTTGCCATTCTCATCAAATAACTCAACATCCTCACCTTTTCTTTTTGCCTCCATGAATGCGATAGCTGCTTTCGGACGTATCCATTTTTCGCTAATGATGCGATCGAGCATTTGCTGGGCGTCTTCAAAAAGTTTTGTTGCTTCTTCCCCTACCTTCTTATCAGTTAAGATAGCCGGATATTTTCCATAAAGTTCCCAGGAATTAAAGAAGGGAGTCCAATCGATGTAGTTCCTGAGCTCACGCAGATCGATATTATCAAAATGTCGTGTTCCGAGAAAAGAAGGCTTTACAATCTCAGTGGGCTCTGAACTTTCAAAGCCATTTGCACAGGCATCTTCAAAACTTAAAAGCTCTGCTTTTTTGTGCTTGGCAAAGTGAGCTTCACGTACCCTTTCATAATCTGTTTTGATCTCCTTTACATAGTCCTCTTTTCTATGTCCGAGTAGCTTCTCTACCACCGTAACCGCACGAGAAGCATCGAGCACATGCACGGTGTTTCCAGATGGGTATTCTTCTTCGATCTTTACCGCAGTATGTGCTTTTGATGTAGTAGCTCCTCCGATGAGTAAAGGAATATCAAAGCCTCCTTTTTCCAATTCTTTGGCAACAAACACCATTTCATCGAGTGATGGGGTGATGAGCCCACTCAAGCCGATCACATCAACCTGATGTTTGCGAGCCTCCTCCAGGATCCTGTCTGCAGGCACCATCACACCAAGGTCGACCACCTCATAGTTATTGCAACCTAATACAACACCAACAATGTTTTTTCCAATATCGTGAACATCTCCCTTTACCGTTGCCATAAGTACCTTTCCCGCTGAAGAGGATTCTCCCTCTTCTTTTTCAGCTTCCAGATAGGGAAGAAGATAAGCCACTGCCTTTTTCATTACTCTGGCGCTTTTAACCACCTGAGGGAGGAACATCTTGCCAGAACCAAAGAGGTCACCCACCACATTCATTCCATCCATAAGTGGTCCCTCGATCACGTTTAAGGGCTTATCATAATACTGTCTGGCTTCCTCTGTATCTTCTACTATAAATTCAGTGATCCCTTTTACCAAAGCATGTTCAAGTCTTCCTCTAACATCCTGCTCTCTCCAGCTGAGGTCTTGCTTTCTTTCCTTTGGTCCACCCTTTACTGTTTCCGCAAACTCAAGCAATCTTTCGGTTGCATCATCGCGTCTGTTGAGCAATACATCCTCCACATGTTCCAGCAGGTCTTTTGGTATCTCATCATAAACCTCAAGCAAGCTAGGGTTGACAATACCCATATCCATTCCCGCTTTTATTCCATGATAAAGGAAGGCTGAGTGCATTGCTTCGCGCACTGCCTGATTTCCTCTAAAAGAGAAGGAGACATTGCTCACTCCTCCGCTCACTCTAGCATGAGGCAGGTTTTCTTTGATCCACTTTGTGGCTTTAAAAAAGTCAACTGCGTAGTTATTGTGCTCTTCTATGCCTGTAGCCACTGGGAATATATTCGGATCAAAAATGATATCCTCCGGAGACATGCCCACCTCCTCAACCAGGAGGTCATAGCTTCTTTTGCAGATAGAAATACGGCGTTCATAGGTGTCGGCCTGTCCTTTTTCGTCAAATGCCATCACCACAACTGCAGCGCCATACAGTTTGATCTTATGAGCC
This sequence comes from Salibacteraceae bacterium, assembly GCA_965659675.1. Lineage (GTDB taxonomy): Bacteria > Bacteroidota > Bacteroidia > Flavobacteriales_G > Salibacteraceae > CBFHWY01. The sequence continues at coordinate 9,148 of CBFHWY010000051.1, forward strand.
TGTTCGAGGAAGGGTTTCTCTCCTTCTTTCAGGCTTATGCTATTTACGATGCCCTTACCCTGAATACATTTTAAGCCCGCTTCAATGATGTCCCATTTAGAGCTATCGATCATAACGGGAACTCGCGCGATATCAGGTTCAGCTGCGATCAGGTTAAGGAAACGGATCATTGCGGCTCTTCCATCGAGCATGCCTTCATCCATATTCACATCGATGATCTGTGCCCCGCCTTCAACTTGCTCGGTGGCTACTTCAAGGGCTTCTTCGTAGTTCTCTTCTTTAATGAGTCGAAGGAACTTGCGTGAACCTGTCACGTTGGTACGTTCACCAATGTTCACAAAGTTGGTGTTTGGTGTTACCACCAAAGGTTCTAATCCGCTTAATTTTAAAGGTCTGTATGTCATTTACACTTCCTCCTTATTAAGGGTTTTACGTGCTTGATATTTTGCGGCAGTTTTTGCGATCTCCCTGATATGATCAGGGGTAGTACCACAACAACCTCCTATGATATTGATAAGGCCTTCTTTCAGAAACACCTCAATTTGCTGAGCCATATCTTCGGGCGACTGATCGTATTCACCAAACTCATTTGGCAATCCAGCGTTAGGGTGCGCGCTTACGAAAGACTCCGATTTGGAAGCCAGCACCTGTAAGTATGGTCGAAGTTGTTTTGCTCCCAGTGCACAATTGAGTCCAACACTCATGAGCGGCATATGAGAGATCGATATCAGGAAAGCTTCGGTGGTTTGACCACTTAGGGTACGTCCACTTGCATCGGTGATGGTTCCTGAAACCATAATTGGAACATCAGTTCCTCTTTCGATATTCAATTCCTGAATCGCCATAAGGGCTGCCTTTGCATTGAGTGTATCAAATACGGTCTCGACCAAAAAGATATCTGCTCCACCATCGAGCAAAGCTCCTGCCTGTTGGTTATATGCTTTTTTGAGTGTGTCAAAATCGATGGCTCGATAGCCAGGATCATTCACATCTGGAGAGATGGATGCTGTTCTGTTTGTTGGTCCTATAGAACCTGCCACAAACCTCGGCTTATGGGGTTCTTTCTCGGTAAATTCATCTGCTACTTCCCGCGCGAGCCGAGCCGATTCATAGTTCAGGTCATAAACCGCATCCTCCAGGTGATAGTCTGCCTGGGCAATAGTGGTGCTGCTGAAGGTATTGGTTTCGGCAATATCCGCTCCTGCTTCAAAGTACAAGGCATGTATCTCCTTCAGCACATCTGGTCGCGTTAATGCCAGTAGATCATTATTTCCTTTTAGGGAATGTGCATGATCTTTAAAGCGTTCTCCTCTAAAGTCTTCTTCCTCCAACTTGTAGCGTTGGATCATGGTTCCCATTGCCCCATCGAGGACAAGAATGCGATCCTTTAATATGTCTCTAATGTCTGTTTTCATTCCAAAAAAAAATCTCTCCCATTTTTTGGAAGAGATTCACATTAAGTTTTTTTGAAACTTCATACTTATCTATTCCCAATGGGACAGGATTTGGCACCTTATCTTGGATCTCTCCAGTGATGGTTGCCAAGGGTTCCACGGGCCTGATCCCTCCCCCTTTCTCAATAAGTTATCGTAAGAACGTTTTGGCGAAAATAGTGATAAAGTCTATTCGCCGTTAAAATCATTCAGTTTTGACAGTACCGGTTTTCTGAAAAGTAGCACTCCAGCTACTACCAGCAAGATATACGGAATTCCCATGATGTAGAGAATACCGCTATTCAAACCCTGACCCATTTTCGAGCCTCCATTCACGCTTGACTCAGCCACTGCCTTGCACATAGAGCATTGGGCTTCAAGATCGATATTGAGTGTTAGGAACACTACAATAAAAAAAAGCGATATGGCGATTTTCTTAAGCATAATACGGTGAAAGCATGGCATACACCAATACTCCTGTAAAGGTAACATATAGCCAAATAGGATAGGTGAACTTAACCAGTCTTCTGTGTTTTTGGACATCGCCAATGAGTCCGAGGTAATAAGCAATAAGGATCATTGGTAATGAAATGCCTGCAAGCAAGATATGTGTGATCAAAATGAAATAGAACAAAGCTTTTGATTCGCCCAAATACGAAGTATCACCAGCAAGGTAGTGGTACAATACATAATTCAACAAGAACACCACGGATAACAACATTGCTGTAGTATTCAGTTTCTTGTGTAGCTCAACATTCTTATTCTTGATGGCGACCAAAGAAGCAATGAGTAACACGAAGCAGGTGCCATTGATGATTGCATTCAACATCGGCTGGAAGCTTGTGAATGAAGGCTGGTTCTCTACACTGGGCAGGTAGTGTAGGGCGATGACCAATGCATATACCACGATGGTAAATATCCAGATCGAGGTGAGTGACTTTTTCCTATTCTGAAGAATTGCGTTCATCTTTCTTTGGTATTAGCTCGTCGGCCTTTAATGCCTTGATATCATCAGAAAGGTCTTTTACCTTACTGTACTCATCACCATTGTAAACGCCTCTTAAATAAGATTGTTTATCCATGAGGTAGAGACGGTAGCACACACTATTCTTAGGAAAAGTATCCCAGTTGAAGTGTTTGCTAATCAGTTCCTGGAGTCCACCTTCCAAATTGAGCAAGATCCATTTCTCTTCTGAATTTTCGAATGCCTGAGTGAGGGCCTTTTCATTACTGACATCTGTGTCACTTATCAGCAAGATGCGAAAATCCTCCATTGGAGAAAGCTTCTCCGCAAGGGAAGATAGCTGTGTGCCTATTCTCGAGCTCAGTTCCATATTGGTCTGATCGATAAAGGCAATGACTGTGTTACATGTATCCAGCTCGGGCCAGATAGCTGCAATATCCTCCTGAAGTTTCAAGGCATCATAGATCGTATCACCATTTTGATCAAGCTGATACTCTCCGTAATACGGTAAACTGAACAGGTTGTGCTTACCCGTTGACAGTCCGATATAAAGTAAGCTTGGAAATAGAAGTATGAGGAATAATAGCCCCCATTTGGTGGCTTTGCTCATCTTCAATTAAAGTCCTAATAACTGACGAATAGAGTAAAGCACGTTGGCTTCGCTGAAAAGAATGAACATCAAGTAAAGGATGAACAGTGCGTAAGGGGCCAGTATCACGTAACGCAGGGCTTTTCTCTCATCCCCAAGGTGCATGAATATCATCACAATGTAAGCAGCCTTAACCAATGTCATCACGATAAAGGTCCACTTAACTATATCCCATTTCACTCCAGCATAATCAGAAGCGATAATTCCAAGACCAACCTCTAATGCAGTGATAACCGTAAGCAGAATCGTAACGAAGATGATCTTCTTACGGATCTTTTTACCCGTTTCCTCGTCGTGATGTGCGTCTAAAGAATATTCAATAATATCGTCTCTTTCCATGGCTTATATCTGTTAGATAAGATAGTAGAAGGTGAAAACAAATACCCAAACCAGGTCAACAAAGTGCCAGTAAAGACCAACTTTCTCAACCATTTCATAGTGTCCTCTTTTCTCGTAGGTTCCTTTGATCACATTCAGAAGAATGATGAAGTTAAGAACCACTCCTGAGAATACGTGTGTTCCGTGAAATCCAGTAACGAAGAAGAAGAACTGCGTATAGTGCGGCGCGCCCGCCGTCACCCCATCTGCTGCGGGGTAGGGGTTTTGTGTAAGAGAGGCATTATCAGCCCAGGTGCTGAGATCACCATCAGGACCTGCAATATATGATGCCCACTCCCATGCCTGAGAACCCAGAAAGAAAAGTCCTCCAACTACGGTCAGACCCAACCAAAGGATCACATTCTTTTTGTCCATTCTATGTCCAGCTTCAACAGCCAAAACCATCGTTACCGAGCTAACGATAAGAATGAATGTCATCAGGGCCACATAAGCCAAGGGAAGGTGAGCATGTGTAAATGGAAAGTGAAAGAAGATATGTTCAGACTTGGGCCAGGTATCTGCGAATTTCATTTTCATGAATCCGAGCGAGACCAAAAGTCCTCCAAATGTCAATGCATCAGAGATGAGGAAGAACCACATCATCATCTTTCCGTAGCTCACGCTGAAAGGAGATCGTCCCCCTTCCCAGAGCGTTGTAGTATCTATCGCTTTAGTAGCTTCTCCGGCCATAGTAGTTTGTTCGTTTTAACGGATATACATTAAGAACAGCAGCAAATATATCCATAAAATGTCTAAAAAATGCCAGAAGGTGGCTGTCAATTCCAGACCTGTATAGTTGTTTGAATTATAGCGTTTTAAGAGTGCTTTTACCAATGTGAAGAGCAAAGCGAACAAACCTCCTGCAAGGTGAGCGAGGTGCACTCCGGTGATCACATAAAGGAATGAACCCGCCGCATTACTCTGAGCTCCGGTGAAGAAAATACCCATGTCGATCATATCTCCCCAGGCCTCAAATTGGAAGTATGCAAAGAGCAAACCAAGTAAGGTTGTAAGCCCTAAAGAAAGGGTGATCGCATTGTAGTTATTGCTTTTCGCAAAACGCACCAGTGGAAGTAATGTAATACTGCTTAGTACGATCATCGCCGTGCTGATGTAGAAAGTGGTCGGGAGCTCAAAATAGAGCCATTGTCCTTCTGCCTGTCTCACAATGTAAGCAGAGGTGAGCCCCGCAAACAACATGATCATACTCAGGATGCTGATCCACAGCATCGCCTTTTTGATTCGCCTTTTACTTTGAAATTCTTGTCTGATCGCTGTTTCGTCTGCCATGATCCTAATTTAGAATAAGAATGAAATCTGTACTATCGGTAGATAGATAAAGGAAGCAAACATCAATTTTGTTGCATCCTTCAGCTCACAAGTTTTCAGAAGGCGTAGCGAGTAGTAGAAAAATATGAGCCCGGCTACAAGGCAAACAATCAAACTAATGGTACCTGAGAGTCCAAAGATGTATGGAAGACAACTTACTGGGATCAGGAAAAGTGAATAGGTTGCTATTTGCACCGCCGAAGCAAAATCTCTACCACCTGGTGATGGTAGCAGGTGAAAACCCGCTTTTTGATAATCGTCATGGGCTTTCCAGGCAATGGCCCAAAAATGCGGAAACTGCCAAATGAATTGAACAGCAAAGAGAATACCTGGAGCCAGGCCAAAGGTTCCCGTGGCGGCAATATAGCCAAGCATTGGAGGAATTGCTCCAGGGAAAGCTCCTATCAGGACAGCAAAGGGAGTATGTTTTTTCATGGGAGTGTAGATGGCCACATACATGAACAAGGCCATCGAGCCCAAAATTCCTGCGAGAACATTGGTCATCGCAAAGAGCATGTAAAGACCGATGATTCCCATGATGGAAGCCACGATCAAGCCTTCTTTGGAGCTCATCTTTCCAATAGGAATAGGCCTTCCCTTGGTTCGGTCCATTAATTTATCAAGTTCTCTTTCGATGACCTGATTAAATCCATTTGAGCTTGCTGTTACCAAAAAGCCACCCAGAATGAGTGCAAACATCTCTGCCCAAACCACTGTAGAAGCGGCCATCAAATAACCAAGGACTGATGAAAAAACAACCAGGCTAGCTAAGCGGAGTTTACCAAAGGCCGCGTAAGTGCTTGCCTTCTCTTTGAACAGACTCAAAACTCCTTGATGTGAAACCTCTTTCGTATGCAAGACTTTCAATTGGGGTGCGAATTTAATAAATACTGACCGCTGTCATAAAAGAAAACAAGCGAAATCACAGATTGTTAGCTCAATTTGAATCTAAGGGCAACACCTGCATTGGTTGTGGCTGTAGGGAAGGCATTGGAAATGGCCGGCGTATTCATGATTCGATCATAGAAGGCCCGAAGGGTCAACTGAGAGCTGATCTTATAGTCGCCAGTGAACTTGATGGAAAACACCCGCATACCCGCAGTGGCCTCATGACTCCTGTCGGCGATGCGATGGATCACAGTTAGGTTATCTCTGATGGAGACATCTCCCCTGACCTGAAAATCACTGGTAATGGTTTTTCCTGGTCGGAACTCAATAGGGAACTTGACATCCTTGAAGGTATATCCACTGCCAATTACAATCTCTTCTGAACGCATTTCCATCACCTGAGAGTTCGATGGATTGAGGGTGATATTTCTGCTTCTTCTGAATTCTAATCTCGCCTGAACAGAATTATTGAAGGTCATGTCGAGTCCAAAAAGTGGACTAAACTGTTCGGATATCACAATAGAGTTGTATTGATACTGAGCAATGAAGTTACTATCGAGATCAAAGCCATTATTGTAATCCGGGAAGCCGTCTCCATCATTATCTGCGAAGCGCTGATTATTCACAAATCCAGCTGCATTTACCGTGGAGTTATATCCATGACTCAAATTGAAGGTCTTGAAATACTTTTTAAGTGAAGGAAGTTTGCCTAAACCCGTGTAGCTCAATCTCCAGTTAAGGCGGGGTATCAGGTCAAAAATGCTCAGATTGGTGAGCGCCACCGATTTTCCCCCATAGGCTGCAATAAAAGAAGGAATGAGCACATCAACTGCCGTAGCACCATAACCTTCTCGAAAATCGCCAGTATCGACGTAGTGGACTCCATCAGATTGACGGTTTTCTTCTGATAAGCGAGCTGAGAATTCACTTCTTATCTCCAGGAATCGATCAAAGGTGGCCGAGCTATAATCTTCTCTTAATGGAACAAATGCGGTTCTCCATGAACTGAATGAGGTGCTGAAAGAACCATTGTAAACTGGACTTTCAGCTCGGTGCTCTAAACTATCAGGGTTCCATCGGTAAAATTCTGTTCTGCTCTCACTTGTCTGTTGCGACCCAGTGAATGTTATCCTCAAGTCGCGGATGGGTGATGCACTTGCATTCAGGTTGATGTTCTGGCTGTAGGTATACATGGCCGGATTGTTCAGGTTTGGCTCTTGTACTAACCAACCTCTGGATGCCGCATAAGGAGCAAACTCCATAGAATCTCTTCCAAAGTTATTCTGCTGACCAAAAATGAAGCCCAGCCCAGGCGCCTCAAATGAAGCATCCATTCCCATCACCTGAGTTCTTCTATCAAAGCCAGGAAGCAGTATTCCCTTGTTCTGAGAATAAGTTAGCGAGGCACTTTGCAAGCTCATGAGCACATTCACAAATCGCTCTTCAATGGTGTAGCGTTCAGAACGCGGTTTTTTCTCCTCTTTCACATTCTGCTGACCAGTAGCATTCTTATCCTTCTCTTTAGGTGGACGCCGGGCATGTTTTGAGGCTTCCCTTTGCACGTTCTTCAGATAGTCGATCTTGTTGTAGAGTGTTCGGAAATTGAAGTTCATGTTCCAACTGAGTGCACTCGAGTTTTGAATGGTATGACCTATGGTATCCGCCGCAAAAGGGGCTCGTTGCCAGTTATAATTACTGTTGTGCCGCAGGTTAGATGTGGTCCAGTTGAGCAGTGGGATCTTGTTCAGAGGAATATTATAGCTGATATTCGTTCCGTGTCGGTAGGTCATGGTCTCTCCCAGATTCATGATATTGCTTCGAACCGAATCTCTCCATCGATCATACTGACCTTCTTCATTGATATTCCTGTTCACAATACCATCCGGTTCATCAACCAGTGCCTGATTATTTGCGTTAAAATCGAACTTGAGGTTTCCGGTGATATCCCAGTTTAGTGAGTACACCCTATCCCAGGTCCATGTTTTATTAAAAAAGGCGGGCAGGTCGGCTCGAATGCCAGGATTGGTGTTTCTGATCTGGCGCTCATTGTAGACCCGGTTCATGTTGGTTTGGAATCCAATGGATTTAGGCAGCACATTAAACTGAAAATCGCGAATGATCGCCAAACTCGGATCTCTTCTGATGGGTTTGATCTTACTGAAAGGCTTGATTGGTTTTGTGCTCACACTGTAAGCGTAGTTGATCCCTCCCCGATACGTTTTAGTGACATCCTTTTCTGTGTCAAAGTCGCGGTTGAGCTCTTCTGAGTAGGAGTAAGAAGCGGAGAAGTTTTCAATGTCGTATGGCATGGGCTTCTTCTCGGTATTCGTTCTGTTCTTTTTGACATTCGTAAAGTTGATACTACGACGAATGGTCTTGTCCTGGATCACTTTCTTCACACTATCTCTCTCTGCCCTGGTTTCCCAGGCCTGAACATAATCTTTGAAGGGTACATCTTCAGCCAGAGGAGAAAACTGAGGGTTTGAGGTGTTTTCAGAATAACCCACATACATGGGGATCTGAACGCCACTTTTTTCTGGGAAGAATTTGTCTAACCTTACCGTACTTGAAGCATCAAAACTCGTCTTGGTTTCGAGTTGTCGCTCATTCACTTTCTGTTCGATGGACCCAAAGCCCGGAGTACTTATTCGTCCAGATACCGCAACTGATGCCAGATCTGCCAGCTTCGCGTTCACTCTTCCTACTGCAGCCCAGCCCGCTTTGTCTTCAAAGTTTGAAGCGCGCAATTCATTGACCCAGACTTCCGCACATTTTGGCAGACCGTCATCAAGTCCCAAAGAGTCGAGACTTTGTCTGGGGTTCCTCACCCCGATCATAATGGTTTTAACCTCACCCAGGTTTGGAGTACCCACCACATAGATATGTCCCTGACGGTAGCGTTTTTTATATCGTTTTCTTCTCAGCAGAGGAGATCCTCCGTTCATGATCTCGCGATCCCTTTCAAGTTTGAGTTCTCGGATCTTTTCCAGATTTAAGTCCATGGCATTTGCGATTGGCCAAACAATTTCTCGTTGGTCATCAAAATCTCCCTGATAAAAACCTGGTGGGGTTACCTTCAATGGGATCTCGTATTCATAATAGTGCTCTTCGAAGTCTGTTCCCAATCGGATAAAGACCATCAGGTCGTTATCTGCTATCGGCTCTGCAACTTCCTCTGGCAACGATTCAGCATGGACCGCCATTCTTAATGTTTTGTATCGACGAAGATCAAATTCAACTTGTCTGAATGCCGCTTTGGCAAAACCGTCGCGAAGTCCGCAAACTTCAAGTGCCATCGATTGTTCGTTGAGCTGTTGCAGGTTCGCCGTATTGAAATTTACCTCTCTTCTGATACTTGGAGGCAGAACATAATTCACTGGTTGTTTTGCTCCATTCTCCTCAATACTCACTGCCCGAATATTGAATATGGAAGTTTGATCGTTCGCAATGCCTTCAGGATTATCATCGAGGTCTCCCAGGAATTGTCTCCATTCACCGCGAATCAATTCAAGACGAGCAAACCTTAGGTGAACCTCTTCGGTAAAGCCAGTCAAATACATTCTCATGAATCGAATACTTCTGAAGTCTGAGATATTTCCAATGCGTTCTTTCATGTCACCACGCAATGGGATCTTAAACTGATACCAGTTGACCCTTTTTAACTCTCCATTTTCTGCTGTCACAGATGCCTCATACACATCGGTGATGAAATTTTGCCCGATCATAGAAGGGTTCACCGCATCTGGTGACATACGCACCCTATACTGATAATACCCTTCCACGTTGTTGATCACATTATCGGCGTTAATGTCTTCTTTATCCGGGGCAGTGGTGGCTGAAGTAGGATATCCCTGAGCATTAAGCTGTTCGTACTGCTCCTGTGTTGGAGAGTTTCCCTCCATTCCATTGTAGCGTTTGTAGCGCTCCAGAATGTTGAATTCGGCATCGTCGTAGTCATCGTCGCGGTAGTAGTTGTAGTTATCTGCTGATGGATCTTCAAAAGCTTGTTGATATGCTCCTGATGCTGTGCCATAAATGGCTTCTATCTGCTCGAGGTAGCTGGCATAGAATTCTCTTTCTTCTTCATCTCTGAATCCGTCCAAACCGACATCCTGGAATTGTCTTGTATTTGGATCATTGTCGAATCCGGGCGCAAGTGGCACCCCCGGGGTGATCCTTCCCCATGCCGAAGTGCTGTCTTGTGGAATTACCGTTGCCTCATCGGCGGTTCGTGGAAGATCCTGCTCATAGAGGTTTTGACCATCATACATCACATCCTCTGAGATATTACCAAAATTGATAAAAAGGTCTCCTCCCTGATGATCGCCTTCTGGGTCTGCATCCTCATTAAAAGGATCCATGACCCAAAACTGAAGAAACTCAATATTTGCTGCTTCAAAATCATTTTGATCGATGCGACGCATGATACCTCCCCACTTATCGGCCGGGTTTTGGAGTGTTCCATCCTCATTCAGTTCATCAACACCAAAGTTGTATGGCCCTCTTTCATTGGGGTAGAAACTCACATCGAGAACGGGAATATTATTGGCCGTAAAACGGTCGATCGCCTGATTTGGGAACACCTCCGTTTGGAAGATCTGACGCATTCGGTTATCAGAAATGATATCAGGATTCTCTCGAATATGGTTAGGTGCATTGTTCTGATAAAAGAGCGGGTCAACGATGCGCCAGTTGATCAGTGCTCTTCGGTAACCATTCTCCAGATTGTTGAAGAGATTTCCCTCCGGGAATCGTTCTGGCTGATTCTGTGGTGTGCTTGAAACCCTCCAGTTATTCATTGATTTTAGGTCGATGAAAGACTGACTTCCCTCAAAATCATCCAAATAAGAATTTCCACTTCGACCAATTGCTCTTGAGTGACCAGGGAGCAACTGTGCAAACTCACCTGCCACGGAGATACTCGACTTGGCCTTTGTTTCGATAAATGGA
>CBFHWY010000052.1:0-19723 GCA_965659675.1 Salibacteraceae bacterium
ATTTCGATTTGCCACTCTCGAATTTTGAATAGGTACTTTGGGTAACTCCGATCTGCTCGGCTACTGAATCCTGACTGTAACCAGAGATCATGCGACGTGCTACCAATTGGTTGAGTAAAGGAACTTTTCGTTTCATAGGTTTAATGATTTGGAGTCTAATATAGAACAGACGTTCTTAAATGACAAAAAAACTCACTGATCGTAATGAAAACGACATTGAACGATCTTGCATACCTGATCTTTTCCTTTCATTCCAGAAATGGTATAGACCAGTCTGTGTTCTCGAGTAATTCTTCTAGACCAAAAACCTTTTAACGCATGTTTTAGAGGCTCTGGCTTGCCGATCCCCTTAAAGGGATCCTTTCGAATGGCAATGATCAGTTCAATGATCTTTTTTGATATCGTAGGATCTTCATTTATCCAATATTCATAATCTTCCCAGGCATGAGGAGTAAACAGAATATTCATGATTTATTCTGAGAGGGATTGTCCGGATCAAAAGTCTTGAGTTCTTTGCTATCGAGTTGAGCAATGGATTCAGATAAGCGCTGTTGGTTGGCACGCGTGGAAAGTAAATGCTCAGTTTCTTTAAGCGCATTGTATTCGCGGATTGACATGATAACTACAGCATCATCATCCTTTTTTCCTCGTGGAATTATGATCACATCCATTGACTCTGACACCAGGTCAAAGTACTTCTTGATGCTTGAACGTAACTGAGTCACACTGATTGCTTTCATAAATCAAATGTACGGAATTAAGTACATAATTCCGTACAATATGATCATAAGGTTCATGACTGAGCCTGTTCCACCATAAACTTATGCGGACTGATCTTCTGCATGTCCTCATTGTATTCTTTGATCACACCATCCAAAAACTGAACAATGGAGCGAATGCGACTTACGCTTTGGTTGTCTTTGAAAAGTTTGTGAATGGTAAAGGCGATCTCTTCACGTGAAACAGTATCGGTGGGTACCACCTCAAGTTCGAGCTCCACCAACAAGTTGCCAAGTGCATCCGTATCGAGTTTTGCTTTGCCACTTTCGAATTTGGAGTACATGCTTTGTGTTACGCCAATTCTTTCGGCAATGGCTTCCTGTGACATGCCGCTCATCATTCTGCGAGCGACCAGATAATTAAGAAGATTGGTTCTTTTCTTTTTCATAGTTGTGAATTTTAGTTTGAAATATTTGCTCTTCAAAATAAATACCTATTAGGCTGAATGTCAAGCTCGGGGCTATTCCAAAATGGAATATTCTCATTCCAAAAAATTTTGCAAAAGAGCATTTGGGCATCCTATGTTTGGTCCAACAAAAACTTCAAAAACTCAAAATCATGACAACAAAAACTATTATCAGAATCTTAATTCTCAACTTATTCACAATCAACCTAAGTGCCCAAAATTGGACACTCACACCTCAACAGAACATCTATAATAATAACAGTGGAAATGTTGGTGTTGGAACCATGACTCCATCAGCTACTTTAGATGTTCAGGGTTCCGGAGCAAGCTCATTTATGGGTGAAACCGGAAATATTATTTGTAATTCGCAGCCTGTTCTTCGCCTCACCAACAACTTCTCTGGTGGAGTTTCAGAATCATGTCCGATATCGAACATCTTCGAGATCAACAGTGATCTTGGTTCTGGGGCTGTAAATAAAGTCCTGGTCGATGGCAATGGTTACATGGCCATAGGCGACAACTTAACACCACGCTCAAAACTTGATGTAGATGGAAATATTACCATGAGAAGTGGTGCACGAGCGGGCTTCATACCTGTAGCTGATGCAAATGGTACCATGATATGGTCAGATCCATCTCAGGTCATTGCCGGAAGTGTTTGGGCTAAAAACCAGGACACCGTATATGCGATGAGTAATAATCTGGCCATTGGTATTGGCACATCAAGTCCAAAAAAAGGATATAAGCTCAGTGTTAATGGAAAGGTAGTCTGCACTGAACTTCGCGTTTTGGAATACAAAGGCTGGGACCGCGTCTTTGAAGAAGACTACAAGCTCCGACCATTAAGTGAGGTAAAGAGCTATATAGAAGAGAATAAGCATCTCCCAGATATTGAAAGTGCAGCCGATCTGGAAGCTGAAGGCATCGACCTCAGTGAAATGAATGGACTGCTACTTAGAAAGATCGAAGAACTCACTTTGTATATGATCGACCTCGAAGAGCAGGTATCTGACCTACAAGCTCAAATGAATCAATAATCACATCTCAATGACTCAACTATACTATCATGAAAGCACAAAACGATATAGAAAGAAACTCAAGAATTAACTACCGACTTACCTCTACTCTCAGCTTTATTCTCGGAATGCTGCTATTACTTATAGCAGAGGTGTCTTGCTCCCAGGAATCTTACTGGGGGCCAGACATCAATTTCATCAATGAGCCGATGAGCTATGGTGAGGCGATGGATTATGCATATGAAAACCTGTTTGGGCATATGTCAACAGATATTTTGGTGGATAGAAGTCCAGATGGATACTCTAAACGAAAGGTACTCAACGGGGAACCCGAAAGCTCAAAGTGTTATTGGGGGGACTTTTATTCACTATACACTCGTATGGAGTCCTCTCAGCGACCATATGAGAAACCGAATTTTATAAAAATTGACAGTCTTGCCAACCTTGTTTATCAAGAAGAGGGTGCCATTCCGCTTGGAATTTTGGACTATAGTTATGAAGAGATCAACGAGGCTGCCAAAAGAAACGATGTGTTTGAATGGGTAAATAATAAAGTAGTAGTTAATAATCCCTTTTTTCCAAATTTTCTGCTCAAGAAACGAGCCATTGCAGTAGCTCCTCTTAAGCTGTATTCAGAGAAGCGTGACTTACGTTTGAAAATAGACTCTAACTTTTTATTTACTAATGCCGAGCACCCGATTTCTCATATTGAGGTCCAAATAGGCCTTGATGATAATATCCACTACCTAAATTTTGGCGACTACCTTGAATGTTTTGAGTATGAGAGCGACTCAATTGACTTCAGGCTCAAGCTGGTATATGAAAATGGGGACATTTTCGATGCATACACCATGCTGCTTATAATTGATGAAGAGCTACAAGAAGAGGGAGCTTCAGAAAAAGCCAAAAAAAGTGGAGGAAGGCGTTGTCATGTTAATTATGACATTTTTACTCATACAGAGGCAGTATATACGGCGGATGTTAAAAAGAGAATTTTTGCGAACCCAGAAATTGGGAATACCACGGTTAGCGGTGATATGGGTATCTACTACGCATGCGGTAACGAATGTGGACCCATTAGAAAGCCATTTATTGTTGCGACCGGATTTGCACCTTTCGGAGGTGTTAAAGTAAACCATCCTAGCGCCAAAAAAGATGCATATTCTGTTATAAATGGGACTTTAAGAATGGATGGAGCTCATGCCCTTGGCGGAAACTATACACCAGGTATGAACAATGGCGCAAACTTACTGAACAAGCTCAGAAATGAAGGATTTGATGTAGTGATTCTTGACCCAGACAATGGGGTTGATTTTGTCCAAAACATTGCCTCATTCATCAAAGAAGGAATTCATGAAGTGAACAGAATGAAAAGAAGCACTGGGAGTTATCATGAGAATGTGACAATGGGTATTAGTCTTAGTGGTATCGCTTTGCGTTTGGCACTCGCGGAAATGGAACAAGATCACTATGTAGATCCATCTAATAACCCTCACCACCACTGCAGATCATTTATTTCTTACGAGGGAGAGATGCAAGGAGCAACTATTCCTTTGGGAATTCAAGCATTTGTCAAACATTTGGTAAGCTCTCAACCGCATTCAATGTCATTTCTTTTGTTGGATGATGTAGGACGAGCGGCTCAACAACAAATACCATGGTGGGCTTGGGTTGTTGCACCCCAATTATCTGCTCAAGTATGGTTAGTCACCCCCACGCTTGTCAAAGTGATAGGTACGGCTGGTATAATGCTGGCAATTGATATGGCTTATGATGAACTTCTAGGCAATGCAGCGGCAAGATCCCTACTAAAATATCATATTGAAAGCAATGATTCAGTTGGTGACACTAAGCTTAACAGACATAGGTACTTTGATCGCTTGTTTGGCCAACTGGATTATATAGGCTATCCAAATGACTGCAGAAGAATTGCCATCTCCAATGCTAACAATAAAGGAGTGAAGCCAAATGCCAAACCGGGAGGAAACCTGATCAATATGTTCGACAGCGATGGAAAGGGTAACTCCGTATTAGTTAATGCACGCCTTCAGAACGGCGTTGGACAGGCTAACATATTCAGCTATACCTATGTCAACGCTGGTACAAGTTGGAAGTCTGATATCAAAAAGGACTTTGATAAGGACTATGCATTTTCTTCGGGTAGTTATGAAGGTTTTTATGCTCACTATGTATTGCCTTTGGCCGTGCTGAAAAGCAGTTCAGCAAATGACTTTTCGGCTGGCTACCGGGCTCCTTTTGTCCCGATTGAGTCAACTTTTGACATTAAAACCCCTATTGGGTCTGAGCTTAGGTATCACGCCTTAGACACGCTCTTATATGTAGAGCCGGGAAGCAGGGATCCTGAGAAAGAAAAAGGCTATCCGCACAATAGCCCTTACGTTCAAAACTCGAGATCAGTTACCCCATTTGATGCCGTATTTGCAAGTGAGCAAACGGAGTTTCATGTTGGAAATGTTTCACCTGAAATTGTAGATTTTATTCTAGGTGAGGTTGCACCTATAAAACCCAGAATACAAAATAGGAGAGTTTCAGCAAAGGATGCCTATGCCTGGAAGATAGAATCACGGGGCATTGTGACTATGGGAAGAGACGTAGCTCAAACTAGCCCAAGTGGAGAAGTCGTCTTAGATTCGCTAAAGAAGTTACGTATTGATTCTCAGAATGAAATACTTATAGATAAGGGATTTCACGCAAAACATGGATCAATATTCTTTGCCACCATACGGCAAATGAATGACTCTTGTTACCACTTCAAGCCAAGACCAAAACGCAAATTTTATTCACGGGTAGCAAATAACGAAAATGTTGCAGACGAATTCACTTTCGCAAGTCACATTGAAGGGCAATTAAGTAACATAGTTTACCCCAATCCAGTAAAAGAGGTAATTAATATTGATGTGCCGGAAGGTTACGAAATGGTGGAGATCAAAGACGCCTCTGGGGCACTAGTTAAAAGAATAAAAATACATGAAGGGAAGAATAAAATAAATGTTGGTGAGTTTTCTCCTGGCATCTATCTTATGACCCTTCAGGGAACAAATGAAATGTTAAACAACAAATTGATTGTACAATGAGGAATCTGATCTTAATGAGTACGATGCTTGTCTTGTTCGGCTGCAAAGAAGAGATGGAAACATATCAGTTGGAGGTACGAGTTGAATCCGCTGTTTCCGGCTTCTCCTTTGAGGGATATGAAGTGTCATTATACAACGGGAATCCGCCTACAACAGCCGTTTTGAATGCGGATGGGGTGGCCTATATCGAATTTGAAACTCTGGAAGGAGAGGACCATCTGGTGGAGTTTCAAACCAATCAGAAAAACTTCAATCCGCAAGGAGTTGGAGCCACAGAATGGACGGACGTTTGGGATCAACAAAAACAAAGGGAAAGGATCACTGCAGGACAGGATGTTTCGGTTGATTTATTGGTAATCCCGAGCACTAGAATAGATGTTGATTTTGTCAATGATATCGTCGAAGAAGGGGATTCATTGTTCCTTAAACTAGAGCACGAGATATTTTCCAATGACATTATCATTGCAAATGATAGGAGTAGATATAATCTATCCTATTCAGCTCCAATTGGAAAGTACAGCTACGAAGGGACAGTCTACACTCTGAACGACACTACTCCGATCAGTGGCGCATTTACGGTTCCGCACCAGGCCCATTTCAGTCACGAGATCCGTTACTAAATACATTCTTTAACATGCTATCGCGCGATTCAATCGCGCGATAGCTAATACTCTTTTCTCTTATTCCTGATTGAAATAAGTCTATTCCATTATTAGTTGGAGTAAAAGTCAGGAAATCAAATCTTTGAAACATGAAAAAGACAGTATTATTTGGTCTTGTAGTCATGTTTTTCGGCTGCAAAGAAGAGATGGAAACATATCAGTTGGAGGTACGAGTTGAATCCGCTGTTTCCGGCTTCTCCTTTGAGGGATATGAAGTGTCATTATACAACGGGAATCCACCAACAACAGCCATTTTGAACGCAGATGGGGTGGCCTATATCGAATTTGAAACTCTGGAAGGAGAGGACCACCTGGTGGAGTTTCAAACCGATCAGAAAAACTTCAACCCTCAGGGAGTTGGAGCTACAGAATGGACAGATGTTTGGGATCAACAAAAACAAAGGGAAAGGATCACCGCTGGACAGGATGTTTCGGTAGATTTATTAGTGATTCCTAGTACCGATATGTATGTCGAATTTGTGAATGATATCGTAGAAGAAGGGGATTCCTTGTTCCTTAAGCTTGAGCACGAGATATTCTCAAGTGAGATTATTATAGCCAAAGATCGAAAATCATATAATCTTAGCTATTCAGCTCCAATTGGAAAGTACAGCTACGAAGGGACAGTCTACACTCTGAACGACACTACTCCGATCAGTGGTTCATTTACGGTTCCGCACCAGGCCCATTTCAGTCATGAGATCCGGTACTAAATACATTCTTTAACATGCTATCGCGCGATTCAATCGTGCGATAGCTTTTATACAGTTTTATCTAAGCTCACTTATTCCTATTTGACATAAGTCTATTCCACTATAATTTGGATTAAACGACAGAAAATCAAAGCTTTGACATATGAAAAAATTGCTTTTCATCTTACTCAGTTTGATGCTCTTTTCTTGCCAGAAAGACCTTGAACAAGTACACCTTGAGGTTGAAGTATCCTCTGGAATTACCGGGGTCTCATTGGAGGGCTACGAAGTGTGGCTTTACGGTCCTAAAACCATGACCTCAACGATAGATGCAGAAGGAAAAGCGTACTTTGACTTTGAAGCTCCTGAAGGAGAGACCTATTTGGTAAAATTCATGGATAGTGGAAAGAACTTTAACCCTCAAGGTATTCCAGTTACCAGCATGTCGACCATTCTGTCAAATGAAAAGCTTGAAGATCAAATTACAGTTGGTAATGATTTCAACCTAAAACTCGTTGCTATTCCATGTACTGATTTAACAATTTCATTTAGCAATGAATTAGTTGAAGCTGGTGATTCTTTGTCTTTAGTTATTGAACATGAGCTTTTTACAATTGAACATCAAATAGGAGATGATCAATCAGGTGCAGGATTTCAGTTTTCTGGACCAATTGGAAATTACAATTGTTCCTATACGGTTTACACATCCAATGACACTTCAGATTATAACTACTCTTTCAACGTTACACATCAAGAAAGTTATAGAAAGGAAATAGGTTACTAAGATCTATGCTCGTTGCTCCTGAAGATTCAATCGCGCAGGAGCTTTATTTTACTTTTCTTATTCCGAATTGCAATAAGGCTATTCCAAAAATATTTGGGTTAAGAGACAGGATTTCAAAACCTTGAGTCATGAAAACGCTAATTACACTTTGTTTTCTGGTCATGCTCTTCGGCTGCCAGGAAAAAATGGAAACATACCATTTGCAAGTTCATGTAAAATCTGGAATTATAGGAGCGTCTTTAGAAGGCTTTCAGGTGAAATTATTTGGTCCTCAAACCATGGTGTCTACCATTGATAAGCATGGAATAGCTTCATTCGATTTTGAAGCGCCAGAAGGGGAGAGCTATCTAGTGAAGTTCATGGATAATGAGCAAAACTTTAACCCTCAGGGTATTGCTGCCACAAGTTGGTCTCCCGTGTTAACAAGTGAAAAGCTTGAAGCTCAGATCACTGTTGGTGAAGATAACCAAGTGGAGCTGATAGCGATCCCATGTACAGACATTTCACTCTTTTTTGAAAATTCAATCGTTCAGGAAGGAGATTCTTTGCATTTGATAATTAACCACGAACTTTTCAGCTCTGAGGTTAATATGTCAGGTTCTGGTGGAATAAGAATTTTGTCTTATTCTGGACCAATCGGTAATTATGAATACCATGGTTTTTCGTTTAAAACAGGAGATACAATAAAGGTAGTTGGTTCTTATGCTGTTTCGCATGAAGAGTCTTTTAGCTACACGTTTGAATATTAAAATCAAAACGTTGAGTCATGAAAAAGCTAATTATACTTTGTTTGCTGCTTATGTTATTCGGCTGCCAGGAAAGAATGGAAACATATCATTTGCAAGTTCATGTAAATTCTGGAGTTTCTGATTTTTCACTAGAAGGCTATGAAGTGTTTAGTTTTAATACCTTTCCTCAACCCAAACAATTATTCCAATAAGGAATTAGACTATTCCAATGAACTTTGCATGACTCAGCACTGAATGGCAGTTTTGGGCCATGCTTTTTTCAACGATCAAAATGGGCAGTCTTTATTGCCCATCCCCTCCATCGCTCAATCAACTAAGCCAGGTTTCTTTACTAATAGAAATGGAACGTAAGCTTCGCCAAAAAGCTTTTCAACACCTCAGCTTTGGCAGGCATCCAGCATTCCACGATGACTCAGATATGCAAGCCGGCTTCCACATCATTGTGATTTATCATTCTAAAACAAACACCCCACTTCTTTCCTGTCGAGTATTTCACAATTCAAAGAACATCGCTCAAATACTTGGACCCAATTTTTCAGATGAATCCAAAGAGGGCTTCAACCTAAAATCCTTTAGCGAGTCAGAACTTTTTATGGCAGATCGGCTGGCAGGAAATGTAGAGTCACCACTTTACAAGAAATACCGAAAGGAAGTATTCACGCGATTTTATGTGGGGATCTCAAAATTGTTTCCGAACCAAAACTATTTGCTGCTGGCCCGTTCAACACCAGGGGAAGTTCTACTCACTAAATACCTCAGACTTGGCTTGTACATCGTTGGGAGTACTCAATTGCACGAACACAAACACTGGGTAGTACTCGGTCACACCACAAAAAACTCAAGCTATTTGAAAAAGATGGCACTCCTTGGAATCAAGTTCAGCCTGATCAAGCCTCTAATGAAAACCTCATGAATATGTTATCAACACTCAAAGACTTCTTGAAACTCATACGTTGGTTTCATGCCCTGTTGGCACTCTTCCCATTTGTAAGTATATATCTGGTCATTCGCTATTTTGAATCTCAAAAGGGCCTCGATTCTCAACTCTCCTCTCTCGAATTTATCCTCTTGTGTATCTGCGTTCAGGCCATCATGGGTAGTGGATTCGTGTTAAACGATATCATAGATCGTGATACGGATGCCATCAACAAACCCAAAACCCGCATTGTGGAGCGCAAAATATCCCTTCGTAATTCCTGGGTGATCTTTATTAGTCTCAGCATCATTGGGGCTGTGCTTTCAATCTTCATAGGCTGGGGTATTTTCTGGGAGTGGTACGTCATTGCTCCAATTGTATACTTACTTTCAATATGCTACAATCTCTACTTTAAGCGAATGCCGCTGGTTGGCAATTTTGCCATAGCCGCCCTCGCCTCAAGTATTCCATTGGTATTGCTCTTTTATGCATCAGAGGTGCTAGATAATATCGATAACGATAGCCTGTACAGCCTGATCTACTTCTATGCCTGGCTGCCCTTTCTGATCATTGTGCCTCGTGAGCTCAGCTTAGACATCTCAGATCTGGAGGGAGATAAAAGATCGAAGTGTATAACCTATCCTGTGAAGTACGGAGAACAGAAAGCACGAAAGCTGGTCAATCTTATGGTATGGCTCATTATCATCTTTTTTTTCCTTGTAGGGGTCTTGTTTCCATCACTTCGGATGCTAATGGCCATACTCGCAGCAATGCTGATCATTTATTTGTGGCTCTTCAAAAAAGCTAAAACCAGAATTCAACTCGTGCAAATTGGTAGGTACTTCTGGTTCATTATGCTCTTCGGATTGGCATTTTATACCATTCATGTTACCTGGTTTTAATGTTTCAAGGGGATGGTTCAAAGATTAATTTGGTTTTTCATTTTCCTTAGTTGCTGCAACTTTCTATTTGCCCAAAATAAACTCAAAGCCTACGCCATTCCCGGCCAGGGTGGCGATTGCCGAACCTTTGAATCCTGGCAGCTGGAGGAACACTTTGATTTTCATTGCATTGAACATCGCATACCGGAAAAAGGCTGGAGCATGAAGGCTTATGCCTATGCACTCATGCAGGAGATCGATACCTCAAAGCCTTTTGTCTTGTTGGGAGTTTCTATTGGCGGCATGCTGGCCTGTGAGATCGCCGATACTTTAAAACCTGAAAAGCTCATCATCATTTCTTCTGCTTCTTCAAAACATCAGCTGCCTGGACGATATCGAATGCTCAACAAGATCCCGATCTACAAGATCGTGCCGGGTTGGCTCTCCAAAGCGGGGACCTATATTTTGCAACCCATTCTGGAACCAGAAACCCGAGCCAGAAAGGCACTCTGGAAAAAGATGATTGCCGATAAAGACCCTATGTTCCTCAAAAGGAGCATACCCATGATCATTGTGTGGGAGCGGGAAGCTCCTCCAGAAAACTTAGTGCATATCCATGGAGATCGAGATCATACCCTTCCATTGAAGAACATCGAGGCAGATTATGTCATTCCTCATGGGAATCATTTGATGAGTAGTGCTTACCCAAAACTGATCCGCAGTCTCGTGCTTGATTTGAGATGTGATTGGTGATCGGGAGGCGCTATCAGAAACTCAAAAAGTGTAGTTTTCCAAAATGAGAGTAGCAGTCATCGGAGGTGGGGCCGCGGGCTTTTTTGCGGCGATTCAGTTGAAGCTGAACTTCCCCAAAGCGGAAGTACAGATCCTAGAGAAGTCTGATAAGCTTTTGGAAAAAGTACGCATCTCTGGTGGCGGACGCTGTAATGTGACCAATGCCTGTCCTTCCGTGGCGCAACTCGCTAAATCCTATCCGCGGGGTGGGAAGATGCTCAAAAAGCTCTTTCAGGAGTTTAATAATCAGCATACCATCCAATGGTTTGAGGAACGTGGGGTGGAGCTGCACACGGAGGCCGACGGACGCATGTTTCCGGTGAGCAACAATTCAGAGACGATCGTTAATTGTTTGATGGATCAGTGCAAACTGCTCGGAGTTTCAATTCACACCCAAGCGGATGTGAGCAGGATCGAGCCGCAGAACGGTGCTTTCAGACTTCAATTCAGAAGAGATAAGCGTCCGCCCGCCAAATACGATAAACTCATCATTGCTACCGGAGGTGCTCCGCGCAAAAAAGCCCTGGAGTGGCTCCTGGAATTGGGTCATGAGCTGGTTGACCCGGTGCCTTCACTCTTCACCTTTAATATGCCTGGAGATCCGGTACATAAACTTATGGGAGTTTCGGTAGAGCGCGCCGTGGTGAAGGTATTGGGAACAAAACTAGAGGCCGAAGGGCCACTCCTCATCACCCATTGGGGGATGAGCGGCCCCGCGATCTTGAAGCTGAGCGCCTTTGGAGCTCGAATGCTGCACGAGAGAAAGCACGAGTTTGAGCTTCAGGTAAATTGGATGTCTGAGCCAAATCAAAGCAAAGTGATGGCCATGCTTGAGTCACTGGCCGAAGAGCACCCAAAGAAACAACTACAGAACCTCAAGCCGCTCGAAATGCCTAATCGATTGTGGGAGTTTCTGCTCAACAAAGCCGAGCTATCGCCTAAAAAATCCTGGAGGGATCTCGGTAAGAAAGGAAACAACAAGCTGGTGAATGTGCTCTGCAACGATATCTACCCGGTTAGCGGAAAGACCACCTTCAAAGAAGAGTTTGTGACAGCGGGCGGACTTAGCCTCGAAAGTATAAACCCCAGAACCATGGAAAGCAAGATCTGTAAAGGGATGTATTTCACGGGTGAGGTTTTAGACATCGATGGGATCACAGGCGGATTTAACTTTCAGGCAGCCTGGACCACGGCTTATTTTGCTGCCAGGTTGCGCTGATATTCAAAACTGAATCATATCTTGCATTGCATGAGACTGATACTGGCTTTATTGACCCTTGGTTTATTTGCACCGGAGCTGCGTTCTCAGGATGTTCCCGACAAGATCGCATTTCTGAAATTCCTTGAGGAGCGAACCAAAACCCTCGATATCTATGATCAGGATGGGGGCTGGTTAGATACCAAACGCGTGACTGAGTTTGATAGTCTGGGACTTAGTTTCGAATACCAAAGCTGCGAGAAAACAGAATGGGGTGATGGGGCACCGATCAAAAAAGTGGAGATTCAAGCCATCGTGCTTAGCCCAAAAGGGGAGGGTTCTTATGGGTCAAGAATAAAGGCTGACTTTGATGCGATCTTCTATAATGAGATGTCAGGAGAAACAGTTTCATGGCCCGTTGTGCTGAGTTTTAAGCGCGTTGGAGATGAGTTTAGGATCATGAGTATCCACGAAAAGATCAATGGCATTCACTGGTCCAGAGTGAATGGTTATTGGCACAGACCCAGTGCTTTTATTGCATACCGATTAACAAAAAAATATCAGGAGTACCTGAGCTGTCATGAAGATTTCACCGAGTTTGAAGAAGAGCCATGGGGCTATGAGCTGCCTGACTTTGGCAAAGTAAAACGCTTTTATATTCAGAATGCCGATGGCTCTTTGAAGTTCATTGCTGACACCACGCATATACGCCTGGCGGTGAAAGATGAAACCGAAGGTTTCGATGCTACCGTGAACTACAAGATAGAAGACAGCAAACTGATCGCAAGATTTGTCTACCTGGAAAATAATCGAGAAGACCAACTTGTAGTTCATTATCTGGAAGATGGTGATGGACTGAGAATATCAAATATTTTCAACTCGAATAAGGAACTGCAATGGAACAAAAAGAATGGAATGTGGAGTGCTGAACCTGTGATCGCTTCCTTTCTAGATCCCGCTGAGCAGAGTTTGGAAAAGGCATTTCAACACTTTTTGGATACAGCTGAATTGAAAAACACCCCTGAAAAAGCCTATCAATTTGAAGATTGGTCGCAAGAAGTGGAAATTTATGATGAAAATGGAGACATCGTTGATCAAAATACGATTTATCGACGTGCTTTTCCTGTTCCGGATGTTAAGCCAGAATTCCGTAACAGCAGAGTGTACCTTCCTATTCGTTCCCATTCTGAGTTGGGCACATTGGAATTATTCACCTTGGTATTTATGAGAAGCCCACAGGGATTTAGAATAGTCGAGGCCTTGGATGAACTTGGCAGAGAAGCTCAATTATTTTAGGTACTGATCACAGCAGATCATCCTCGTTTTCGCTCGTCCATAATGGCTTATTTCCTTCTGTAACAGATTCTTAAAAAGTTTCGACCTGCTGCGTACATTTATTTACATAAACACAAGCAGCCATGAAAAAACTCATATTATTCCTCCCGCTTTTTGCAGTGTTGAACCTTACAGCCAGTAATTCTTCTAACATCAATAAGAGCCTTGAAAAGGAACTCAGAGTGGTGGACCTTGAAGGTGTATCGCTTATTGAGGATCAAGTCAACTTCGTTAATGTTTCATTGTCTGTTGACTCCGGAAAGTTGAAGATAGAAGAGATGGACTGTAGCTCAGAAGCATTAAAGTCTATCGTTTAAAAAAGAGCTAAGTGGGATTACTTTAGATCCAGCATGTTGCATTGGAGAACGATATCTATATCAGATCCGTTTTGAGCGTCGTTAGGCTTGTTTTGCCTCCAGCACCCGATAATATTCGGTTTTCACAGCCCAGGCCCAGGCGATAAGCAGGGGATGAATAAGCAATAACCTCAGGTAGGAGACCCATTCTGGTACGCAAAGTCCAGACGGAATGCACGAACCGATCTCAATGAAGTAAACATGGGAAGGGATGAACAACAGCATGAGTGCCATAGCCATATAACCTGAGATCTTTCTTGTTTTATGAGGAATAGCAAGTATTCCAATGAGCACTTCTATGGCTCCACTGGCATAGTTCAGAAACTCGGGAAAAGGCAGGTAGTCGGGGATTAACCCGAGATACATATCCGGGTTTAGAAAGTGGTTCAAACCAGCTATCAGAAAAAATACAATGAATCCTACTCTCAAAAGCCTAAACATGCGCATCCTTATCAAACTCCTCATCGGCTTTATTGTTGATGGGGGCGTCAAAAATAGGAGAATCACTTTTTAGATAAAAGCATATTCAGCTTAAATCAGAAAAATGTTTTTAAAAACTGATCAAAGTCCCTTGACAAGTGATGAGCAATTTGATATTTTGGGCCAAATTTTAAAACCTAAGTAACATGAGAAAACTATTGATCATTGCTATCGCAGGAATCTTTCTGACCGGTTGTGCCGCTCAGGTGCAGAGTCCTGCATTTGGTGCGCTTTTTACGGATGTAAAAGCACCTTTATTAGTTACAAGTAACTCAGGATCCTCTAAAGTTGGAACGGCGAATTGTACTTCCATCCTTGGCCTGGTTGCCACTGGAGATGCCAGTATTGAAGAGGCGGCTAAGAGTGCGGGTATCAAGCGTATTCATCATGTCGACTATCAGTCTGAGAATATTCTGGGAATTTATGCCAAGTACACGGTATACGTGTATGGCGAGTAAACTTTTTAGGGGAGGAGCATTGTTCTTCCCCTTTCTTTTTTCCTTTCTTCTCTGCTCCACTTCCGGGAGTGCTCAGAAACTTGAGAAATACTATACCTCAAGTACTCAGGGAGATTATGTGCTTTATTTCCTGCTTCCCTCCAAACCTTACAAGTCCGATCAAGCAAATTGCAAGTTTCAGTACGATCTGACCTATGCAAGCAATACGGATTCAGTGGTCATGAACTTCAGTTTTTGGAATGATACCCTAAGTCAGGTAAGCCACATTCGACTGGAGAACATGAATGAAAAACAAGAGGTTCAAAAGATCTATGTAGACAAAGACAAGTCTTCATGGCTGATCAGGCTTAGCGCAAAATTTCCAAAGCAGATCATGGAAGCCTACTTTGAAAGCGAAAGAGGTGCTGTGGAGATCTGGACAGGGGATCGTTCCTATGACCTCAGCTTAAAGCCAGGAAAGTGGGAGAAGCAGGCCGCCATATCGGGTCAGATCTTTCAACTTATCGGCTACAACGAATAAAAAAACCCGCCAAAAGCTTTATGCTCAGGGCGGGTGTCTCAATCTCAAACTATCTACTTTTATTTGCCTGCAGAGGCCGAAAGATCAAAGCGGTCTAAACCCATCACTTTGACCCAGGCCTTTACAAAGTCTTCCACAAATGTTTCCTTGTAATCATCGCTGGCATATACCTCAGCAAGGGCACGCAACTCTGAATTAGAGCCGAAGATCAGATCAGCACGTGTCGCCGTCCATTTGGTCTTTCCACTTGATCGATCCTCTCCAACATAGATCTTTTTGTCATCAGAACTCGGCTCCCATTTTGTGTCCATATCCATCAGATTCACAAAGAAATCATTGCTTAAGGTGCCAGGTTTGTCGGTGAATACACCATGTTTTGATCCGTCGTAGTTGGTGTTCAGAACACGCATTCCTCCAATAAGTACGGTCATTTCAGGAGGAGTAAGGCTAAGCAGCTGAGCTTTGTCAACCATCAACTCTTCTGTGCGCAGGGTATAATCAGTTTTCTCATAGTTTCTGAATGCATCTGCCATAGGCTCAAGTACGGACATTCCTTCCACGTCAGTTTGCTCCTGGCTTGCATCCATGCGTCCAGCTTCAAAAGGAACTTCAACTTCTACACCTGCCTTTTTGGCGGCATCTTCGATAGCTGCAGCTCCGGCCAGTACGATGAGGTCTGCCATCGATACTTGTTTAGGCTTGTTCTTCTTGTTGAATTGTTTTTGGATCTTCTCCAGTTCTGAGAGAACACTTTTTAATTGCATGGGCTGATTCACATCCCAATTGACCTGAGGCTCTAAACGGATCCTGGCACCATTAGCTCCACCCCTTCTATCGGAGATCCTGAAAGTAGAGGCAGATGCCCAGGCGGTTGAGATCAAAGCATTGTTCTCCAATCCAGTTTTGAGGATTACCGACTTTAGGTATTTCTCGTCCTCTTCATTGATCAATTCATGATCGACCGCTGGAATAGGATCTTGCCAGATGAAATCTTCTTTCGGTACCTCTGGACCCACATAGGTGGTCTTTGGACCCATGTCTCTGTGGGTCAATTTGAACCATGCCTTGGCGAATGCCGCTTCAAACTCTTCTGGATTCTCAAGAAATCTTCGTGAGATCTTTTCATATACTGGATCGAACCTCAGTGAAAGGTCTGTGGTCAACATGGTTGGTTTGTGTTTCTTCGTTGAATCAAAGGCGTCGGGAACCATTACTTTGGGATCTTTAGCTACCCACTGATGGGCACCTGCCGGACTTTTAGTGAGCTCCCATTCTTCGTTGAAAAGCGCTTTGAAATAGCCATGGCTCCACTCAGTGGGAGTTGCTGTCCATATCACCTCCAAGCCAGATGTGATCGCATCTGCTCCCTTTCCTGACTTGTAAGAGCTTTTCCAGCCAAACCCCTGCTCTTCAATAGGAGCAGCTTCTGGCTCAGGTCCTACATGTGATGCAGGTCCAGCACCATGTGTCTTGCCCAGGGTATGACCCCCGGCGATCAATGCAATCGTTTCTTCATCATTCATTCCCATTCTTCCGAAGGTTTCACGAATATCATCTGCTGCTAGTTTTGGATCTGGATTGCCGTTTGGCCCTTCTGGATTCACATAGATCAAGCCCATTTGAACTGCCGCAAGCGGCTTTTCCAATTCTCTGTCGCCTTTGTAACGTTCATCGGCGAGCATCTTACCTTCTGGTCCCCAATAGACATTTGCATTGGGTTCCCAAACATCTTTTCTTCCACCAGCAAAGCCAATGGTCTCAAAGCCCATATCTTCTAGTGCCACATTTCCTGCCAGCACCATGAGGTCGGCCCATGAGATGCTTTTTCCATATTTCTTTTTCACTGGCCATAATAGTCGGCGCGCTTTATCGAGGTTTCCGTTATCTGGCCAACTGTTGATCGGTGCAAATCGCTGCTGCCCTTCACGTGAACCCCCTCTGCCATCTCCAGTTCTATAAGTACCGGCGCTGTGCCATGCCATTCTGATAAATAGTCCACCGTAGTGACCCCAGTCTGCCGGCCACCAGTCCTGTGATTCCGTGAGGGTTTTTCTGATGTCTTCTTTTAATGCGTCATAATCAACGGCTTTGAAGGCTTCAACATAATTAAAGTCTTCACCATAGGGATCAGATTTGATCGAGTTCTGGCGTAGGATACTGAGGTCAAGCATATTCGGCCACCAATCCTGGTTGGAGCGTCCACGCATGCTGCCCGCCATCTTACTCGGGTCTTCTCCATCGCTTTCAGCCATATGAGGATTAGTTGCGGCATTGGCGGAACCGCCGTGCATAACCGGACATTTCAGTTCTGTATCCATATCCTGAGCAAATAAGGTGCTAAATGCCAGAATGGAAAGTATTGATAAAAAATAACGCATTTTTTTCTGTTTTTTTAATTGTGGAACAAAGATGTTCCATATAATTGATTTATAAAAACGATATTATAAATGTCAATATAGATACAGTCGATGAATATTCAGCAATTTCAATACATATTGGCCGTGGCAGAGTACCGACATTTTGAAACGGCAGCGGAGATGTGTTTTGTAACACAATCGACACTCAGCACCATGATCTCGAGGTTTGAGGATGAGATCAACATCAAGATATTCGATCGGAAGAAGAAGCCCGTTCAGATCACCCAGGAGGGGAAGCGGATCATTGAGCAGCTGAAGATAATCAACCAGAATGTGGAGCAACTAAAAGAACTTAGCAAAGAGATCAAAGGTGATCTAAGTGGAAAGGTGAGCATTGCTGTCATTCCTACTATTGCTCCATTTTTGTTACCACTTTTCCTTCAGAATTTTGCGCTTAGATTACCAGACTTAGAAATTCAGGTTAAAGAACAAACCACTGAAGAGATTGTAAGAAAACTAAAGTCGAGGGAGCTGGATATTGGAATTCTTTCCACTCCGGTGGAGGATCCAGATCTCGTCGAAAGACATCTTTACGATGAATCCTTTCTGTATTTTGATATAGGAAGAGATGAAAAGGGGGCTTTGATCTCTCCCGATGATCTTGTATTGAATAACCTGTGTTTATTGGAGGAAGGGCATTGTATGCGCACTCAGATCCTTCGCTTGTGCGACCTTCACAAAGCCGACCTGCACAACACCCTGAATTTTGACTACAAAGCTGGGTCGATCGATAGTTTGTTGCGATTTGTGAAGGCAAACAGCGCTTCCACATTGCTACCCTACCTGGCTACACTGGACCTATCGCATGAGGATAGAAAACATTTGAGTGATTTTATAGAACCCGTTCCCTACAGAAGTATTGGGCTGATCGTACACCGACATTTTGTGAAGAATCGCATCCTTGAGGAACTGAATAAAGAGATCCTTTCCAGTCTGGAAGACATATTACCCCAAACCTCATTAAAAGGGGAGAAGTTAATGCCGGTATAAGGGAGTGTGAGTTGGAGTGTTAATGTGAAGTGATCTAGCTGGATTCATCCCTCGCCATTAGCTCAGAATGTTCCAGACGAGTTCCCGTAGTCTAAAAGCAAAGCCTTGAGCCTGGCGGCTCAGCCTTTTTTCATTTACCTATCGCTTGAAAGTAAACTTTCGCTCAGGCAAATAAAAAAAGCCCTCCCGTATTCACGGGAAGGCTTTGCTTTCTTAAGTGGAGCCAAGAGGACAAAAGTCGAATCCCGAGAGTGGAACGATTCGGGAAGGATTTGGAGATGATTTTGGAAAGCTGGTGAAGAAAGCTGTTCAGTTAATATATTGGCTATCGATTAAACCAAACACAATTAATATGCTTAAAAGTTAGTAAAGAAACTATCCTTGAGTTAGTGTTTTGTTTGGTAGCCAAAAATAGAATCGAGTGAAATATTCGTCAAAAAACATCGCTCAAGCTGTCAAGGTTTGGAATTAGCAATTATTTGTCTTACCTCGATAAAGTAAAATTCTTTACTACTTTTCTCTTTTAAAACTTTAACTCAATTCTGAACATGAGAATCTTTTTCTGTGTCATTGTCCTTAAAATCTCATTGATATGTTCAATTTATGGACAAGTATCTATCAACTCAACCTTTACAGATGGCCCATCTGACAATTGGACTGATTGGACTGATGCTCAGACCGTAATAGAAGAGGCTATCGACATTTGGGAAGGCACCATATATTCGCCAAGGCAAATAGAAATAGAATTCATCATTGACGATATGGGCTCAAATGTGCTTGCCGCGACAGGGGTTGGTAGGGCATGGCCTGACGGAAATGAGACTGGTTCACCTATAGACTACAACTATTTTTATCCTGGGTGCTTGTATGAGAAGATTGAAAATGTTCATCTTGGGTTTCAGTATCATTTTGTAATTACATTCAATTCTAAGATTCCGAATTGGTATATGAAAACTGATAAAAACTGCCCACCTGGTATGCATGATATGCTAAATACAGCGTTGCATGAAATAGCACATGGCCTTGGAATGTTCTCTAGTTGTCATATTCAGTCAGGAGGTGCTGTCACCTGCACCGATGCAGGATCCTATTCTATATATGATAAATTTGTAGAGAACAACAGTTTAGTGTTGCTAAGTTCTCAAGCCTCTACTGGCGCGGGATTGGTTACGTTTTTGACCTCCGGATTGAAAAAT
>CBFHWY010000053.1:0-19575 GCA_965659675.1 Salibacteraceae bacterium
TTCTTCCAAATTTTGGCTTCGGTTCCTATTACTACAATGAACACCTATATGTTGGTGTTTCTGTTCCAAGATTGTTGGAAAATAATTTTAGAACCAACCAAATAGCAGGGTCCACAAATCTGGCCTCCGAAAAAAGACACTATTATCTGATTGCAGGTGGCTCCATGCAGCTAAATAGCAACATTGAAATGAGGCCAAGTACTCTTTTGAAAATAGTCGCTGAATCACCTATGGAACTTGATCTTACGACAAACTTTATTTTTTACAATAAATTACGCTTGGGGATGATGTATCGATCAAGAGCCGCCATAGGTTTTCTTGTTGGTTTTAAATTGAATGAAAGAATTCAGGGCGGATACTCAATTGATATATCGACGAATAGTTTGTCCACAATCAATTCTGGATCTCATGAAATCATGCTTATGTACGACATGGTTTATAAGGACGAGGAAAAAATAAGGTCACCTAGATATTTCTGATACAACCATTGCACATATCAGTGATTTATAAGCACAATCGAGGGTCAAGTTTTATGGCAATTAACGGAGTACTGTTCTTTCCTCTTACCAAGGTTCTTCTCACCGGAATGTTGGTTTTTGCCATGAGTGTAGGTTATGGCCAAGAGCGAAAAATCAAGAAGGGAAACCAATTATATGACGACTATTTTTACTCCGAAGCTATTGAGATATTCGAAGAAATAGACCCCCTAAGCCCTGACTTAATTAGAAAACTTGCTCATTGTTATGAGTTAATTGGAAATACTTCAAAAGCTGAGGAGTATTACTATGAGCTAGTTAAGGAAGAAGGAGCCACCAGTTCTGACATCTATTCATATGCAAAAATGTTGAGGTCCAATTCCAAGTATTCAGAATGCGAGAATTGGATGGACAAGTTCCATGAACTATCACCTAATGACAGTCGAGGAATAAAATACCAAAAAAAACGCGGGTTGATGGAGCGTCTTCAAAGGAATAATAGTCGTTTTTTGATCAGAAATCTCAAATCTAATGAAAGCCATCAGGACTTCGGAATAACATATCTTCTTGACAAGGTCGTGTTTACCTCCTCAAGACAAGAACCTAAGCCAATGGCTAGAAAATGGAACTGGAATGGGCTGCCATTTTTGGATTTGTACTCTGCTGAATATGATACTAGTGGAATGCTAATCAACATCTCCCCTTTTCACAAAAAGCTGAATCGAAAGTATCATGAAGGACCTGCTTCATTCGCTAGAGATGGCTCCTATATGGTCTATACTATAAGCAATTATCAAAACACTAGTTCAGATGGGGTTATAAGGCTTGAATTGTATGAAACAAATCTAGAGAACGGGGAATGGAAAACGGGAATTCCTTTTCATTTCAGCGATAAAGAATATTCAATCGGTCATCCAACACTAACTGAAGATGGTAATCGTCTTTACTTCTCATCGGACATGCCTGGAGGGTATGGAGAGACGGACTTATACGTCGTAAATCGAGATAAAAATGGAGCATGGGGGATTCCTGAAAACTTAGGTCCCGATATCAATACTGAAGGAAGTGAGATGTTTCCTTTTATTCATTCTAATGGAACCTTATATTTCGCATCCGATGGTCATGTAGGCCTAGGAGGACTGGATATTTTTGAAGTTCACATGACTAGTAAGGTTCCTTTTGTGAAAAACATCGGTGCACCTATAAATTCCAATCGTGACGATCATTCCTTTATTATAGACCAAGATTTGAAGTCAGGTTATTTTTCTTCCAATCGGCCGGGTGGCAAAGGTAGTGATGATATTTATTCTTTCAATGTCAATCTAATTTGCACAAAAGAACCTTGTGTGACTTTGGACATTCGCTCGTCAGAAGGTCTTCGGCAGGATGACATCATTTACTCATGGGATATGGGAGATGGAAATATTGTTCATGGCGAAATCATTTCTTACTGCTATCAGAACCCAGGTACTTATACCGCCAAACTTTCGACTTACGATCACATATCGGGTTTTGAGGAACGCGATATTGAAACAGTTGAGATTTCCATAGCTGGAACCCAGGGTTCTTATGCGCAATTCGATCTATTGGGCCATTATGAGGCCAACGAACCTCTCATTTTGGATGGTAGAGGATCAACCTCAGATTTAGGAGATTTGAGTAGCTTTTCCTGGAGTATCGATGATGGCCCTTCCTTCTCTAATGCTGATAGTGTAATGTACACATTTGACAAAGCAGGGAAATATGAAATTCGATTAGGAGTATCTATCAAGAATGAAGATGTAGGAATCTGCACGGACACTGCTGTGAGAGTTGTCCTTATCTCAGATACTACACACGAATTACAGTCTTCGGAAATAGTGGAAACAGAGTCTTTTGCCATTGATCTTAGCAATTACGATAGCCTCCTTCTTTACAGTTTGATCATAGATGTAGTTGATAAATCAACCGGCGAACCCTTATCGAATTCTCGAGTCCAAGTGTTTCAAAAAGAAGATTTCGTTTGGTATTCTAAACTAACAGATGACCAAGGACAATTGGAGGTTATGCTAGATCGAAATATCAATTACAGGATAGTTGCCAGCAAACAAGAATATTCCTCACTGAAAGTACACCATTCAACTTCAAGTCGCACAGAAATTGAGTATTCCAAATTAATTCTACCCCTTCAAAAAGGTGATGCCGTAATCACTCAAACCCAAGGTTCAGAATTGGCTGAGATTGATTCTAGAGATGGCGATAGGCCAAAAAACCCCGTCATAAAAGGAAATGATGAAATACCGGAAAATAGTAGCAGCCAAGCTACAAGCGATTCGAATCAAAGTAAAAACCAGAAAGAAGGGGCGTCAGAATTTCAAGCTGACGAAAATCTAAGCAGCATCGAATCAATATTAAGGCCAATTTATTTTGATCTAGATAGATCAAGTATTGACTCCAATGCAGCCGAAATACTTGACAGAATAATTGTATTGCTTAATGACAATCCCGAATTAGTAATTGAATTTGGTGCACATACAGATTCTCGAGCTAGCATGGAATATAACATGTTGTTGTCCAAAAGGCGGGCAGTGTCAACTCAAAATTATCTTTACTCACGTGGGATTTCGAAAAAAAGATTCTTTGGAGAGGGATATGGAGAGACTCAGTTGACAAATAAATGTTCTGATGGTGTTTACTGCACCGAAAGGCAACATTCACTAAACAGAAGGACGGAATTTAAAATCATCAAACAAACCCAAAAATGAGAAGATTAATATTCGTATTCATGCTGATTAATTCAAGCATTCTTTTTGGCCAACCGATGCCATCTATTGGGGAAAATGTCTCCGCACTTGTGACTTTTGGGAAAGACTCTAAAACTTCTTATGGGGATGACGATTTTTCGCAAACAGTTTTTATTCTCGTACCAAAATCCCATCTAGGCCCTTTCTTCATCCGCATTTTCGACCCTGAAATATCTGGAGATTTGGATGAGATCAATGGTACGGTGAATACAACTACTAAATTTGACCTTTATGGAGGGAAATCAGCATTCAGTGAAGCTGATGCTCAAAAACACGATCCCGTGGGTCGTTATCGTTCAGGGAATTTGATCCGCTCAAGATCATTTGGAGAAAATGTCAATTTAAACAAATCGTGGTACTCTATGGGGCCTTTCAACCCTCTCGAGGGAGAGTATATACCCGAGTTTTCCGGCTATGTTTTCAAGCTGATTATTGAGGGTCAAAGTGGTGATGATGGTAACCTCTATAAGGTTTATTTAAGTTCTAGAGAAAATGACAATTACGCCATTGAGGGGGCCAATCTGTTTACGTATGAGTATTCTATCCGTCTTGTTTCATCGACTAAGTCAATCGCACATATCTATCCATTCCTTGATGATCAAGTTACATCAATCAAACAACACAATTTTGACTTTGACAACGATGGCGAAATTCGCCTATATTCAGTAGCGAAAAATGGACATCTTGCTTCTAAATCTGGAGACAACCAATGGAGCATGAGTGAACATGAAATAGTAGACTCTGAAAGAGGAACTTCGCTTGATCTACAAATTGTTAAAAAAGGTGCTTGGAACAACGATATGGTTGTATATGTCACGAATCAATATGACGTGAGCTTGCCGTTTTATTCCATTCCAATTGGTGGTGCTCCTAAGTATAAGTACAAAATTAAATTAATGTATCATGGTAAATGAGAGCACTTAAATCAGTCATCGCTTTTGGGTTTGTTCTTTTCTCCTGTGTCGGTGTATCACAACATCGAACTTCTTCCTTTACGCTAGAAGATGGTATTCCTCAAGTCTTTGTTTATTCAGTTGAACAAGACAAAGAAGGGCATATTTGGATTGGAACCGGGAATGGGTTGGCTATGTATGATGGGCAGGAATTTGAGGTTTATGACACATCTTCTGGTTTAGCTGAATCATTCTGTACTACTATAGGTCAGTTTGGTGACTCCCTTCTTATCGGTCATTATTCTGGGGGTATATCAGTAGGAAAAAATGGAAAGTTTAAAACAGTCGAACTTCCAAACCCAGAACACGGTCAAATCCAAAGTCTCGCTGCCCTAAAGGGGGGGATATTTTTTTCAACTCAAAATTCTGGACTGAAATGGAGTGATCTGAGTGGAGAGTCAATCATTTTAGACGTATACAAAGACCAAAACATTTTTGACCTTATAATATTGAATGACAGTAGTTTATTAGTTTATACCGATCAAGGTATTTTTGTGCAAAATGGATTGAAATCCAGCATAGTTGAAACGAAGCTTTCTTTTAATGCCATTGCTAGCAATGGCAAGGAAATCATTTGTATTTCAGGGCAAAATCTGTTCTCATTCGACCATAAAACAAATACGTTTAATGGGATGAATTCTATTGTTCAACGATCCTATTTCGAGCAGACCAAAAGTCTAAAATTCGTGGGTGATATACTGTATGGTCATGTTCCTAATCGTGGAATTTGGTCCATTGATTTCAGGCAATCAAAGCCAATTCTAAATGAAAAACTACTTAACGATAATGCCTTACAATCCTTATACCTGTACGATTTTGAAGTTGATTTTGAGGGGAATATTTGGACTGGTACTGGCGGAAAAGGTGTTGTGATGTTCCACAATGATTGGCTCGCTAAGCATTTGGAATATGAAAAGATTGATAGGTCCTCTATAAATATAGCCGAATCTTCAACTTACCTAAGTCTGAAGAATGTATTACTCCAGGCTAAATATGTTCATAATACCCTCAAGCTTGATACTATCGATATTTCTAATTCGAACATTAATGATATTGCCATACTAAATGAAAATGAGGTTTGGTATGGGACTGAGTTAGGACTTGAAATTCTTTCTTCTAAGAAAAGTTCAGAGCAGAATGAATTGTTGTCTGCTTTGAGTAAAAAATACGTCAGTGACATCAATCTATCAGCTGGGTTCGCCTATATCTCGACCTTTGGCCACGGGTTGTTTATTGTAGATGTGACAGATTATAGTTTCACTCAAATGACCACTAGAAATGGGTTACTTCACAATGATATACACTCCACATTTAATGATTCTAAGGGTAATATTTGGTTAGGTACTCATCATTCAAAAATTTCTTTCATTGACATAAACAGTCAAGTGAGCATAATTGAATTACCTAGTTCACATTCCGGACTAAATATTAATTGTGCAGTTGAATCTTCGGATGGAAGAATTTGGATTGGAACAGAAGGTACAGGTCTCTGGGTATACCATGAAGACTCTCTTTTGAATCTCAAAATTTCTGATGGATTGAGTTCAGACTACATTTACTCACTGGCAGTGGTAGAGGATGACTTATGGATCGGCCATAAAGGAAACTTGGGTGTCATGAATACCTCAACCTTCGAAGTGAAAAATTTCGGAGAACTGTTTTCACTTGGCACCGTAGATTTTTTTCCTAATTCTCTAGCCAGTAATAACGAGATATTGATGTGTGCGAGTTCCGACGGAATATTTATCGCGAAGCATGAGGATGATTTCTCAGGTAAAGAATTGAATGCCTATTTAAAATCATTTACTCTAAATGGAATTGAGTCAACACCGAGTGCTAATATTGACTTGCCATTTGGTAGGCACACAATAGAACTGAAAGCAAATGTGAGAAGTTACAGTCACCGAAATTCAGTGTTCTATCAATATCAAATAGCAGGAGATTACGAAAAAACAAGCCTTGCTCAGAGAGATGCTACGACTTCCTATAATGGTCTTTCGTATGGTGATTATATCATTTATGTACGGGCGGCATATGGCCAAAATAACTTCGGAGAGTGGAAGCCCGTGCTTAATTTAAGTATTGCGAAACCATTCTATCTGACTTGGTGGTTTATCACCCTACTCTTAATTGCAATCATTGGAGCTCCATATCTTTTTTATCGATTGAGGCTAAAAAGATTAGAATCTCAGAAGGTGTTTTTAGAGAAGACCGTTCGAGAGAGAACCGCGGAGATTATAACTCATAAAGACAGGATGGAAAAAGATCTAACAGTGGCTCGAGACATTCAAATGAGCATGCTTCCAAAAGATTTTACTGAAACTTCCGAAATCAAATTATTTGCACAGATGAAGCCAGCGCGTGAAGTAGGGGGAGATTTTTATGACTTTTACTTTTTAGACAAATCTCATCTCTTTATTTGTGTTGGAGATGTAAGCGGTAAGAGTGCTCCGGCAGCATTGTTTATGGCCTATGCCAAATCATTGACAAGTTCAATCTCTGCAAATACCTTATCTACTAGCGATATTATTTCAAATTTGAATACGATACTTGAGCAGGGCAACTCTTCCTCAATGTTTGTGACTGTATTTTGTGCCATTATTGATACCGAGAATGGATCGATGGTATATACCAATGCAGGTCATAACCCAACAATTGTTAAACGTAAAGATGGTTCACTTGTCCATCTAAGTGAATTTCATGGCCCAGTAGTAGGTGCACTAGGAGGGATACCATTTAAGCAAAATGAATTTCAATTACAAGTTGGCGACCAAATTATCGTGTACACTGATGGTGTGACAGAAGCGATGAACTCGGATGAAGAGTTATATTCCGACGATCGATTTGCAAACCTAATTTCGAAGCACATCTTCGAAACTCCTGAGAGTCTTGTCAATATTGTAGTTGAAGATGTTTTGAAATACACAGGAGATGCAGAACAGACTGATGACATTACTGTTTTGACCTTATTTTATGACCCCAATTAGAGTTATTAAAATTTATTTTAATACTATATCATGCTTAAAACGAGACGCTCAGGCTCTCTCAAGTTTTTCTTTTTGCTGAGAGTACCCCATGAGCTGGACTGCCTGGCTTTGACTTTCCTGAAAATCCAGGACGATCAGAAAAATGTAGATGGTTTTGTTCTTGGGGATGGGCATATGGTTTATTACCGTTTCAAAAGACGTCCAAGCACTATGTAAATCGCCGCCACAGCTTATATTCTAGAATATTGTCGTTTGAATGCTTATTACTCGGTCTTTTTGTGTGAATTCTTGTGGCTCGCTATTTATTGCGTCTGTTTCATCTGGCTTCTGCAATTATGATGTTACTTATCTAGCGGCCCATTCTTGAAAGCCAACCACTCTACGATTGCATTTCTTTAGGTAACTTTGCCCGATTACAGAAATATTGATTTCTGAAAATTTTCACTAATCTAATATAGAGAAGCCGTATTTTAGAGATCTAGTATATGAGTAAACTTCCTATAGAATCTACACAACTTGCTAAACAGGGCAAAAGGTGAAAATTAGAATTTTTTGGGTCATTAACTCTTATTGCAGAAGTGTATTTCTGCTTCTCTCCATCTTCATTCTTTCTTGTATGGGTCTTTCTGCACAGCAGAAACAAATTGACTCGCTCTATGCCTTGATGCCTGACACTGTAGCCTCAAAAGAAGACTTGCGTCAAGTAAAAGTTGTAATGGACCAGTTTCTTTATAGATTGGATTACAGTTTTCGGAATGAGGAATTACTTCCACTACTCCACAATGCGGTGGTTTGGACAAAAGAAAATCAGGGCAAACAAGAATATTACCGGGCACTAAGTTGGTATCTATTTACTGCACATCACAATATGCCCATCGAAGAATTTACAGAACAGGCATATAATCTATTGAATAGCCAAGCCTTTAATAAAACGAAAGAGGCCATAAGAATTAGAATAATGCTCTTGCATGTTTATCTTATACACCAACTGTATACTGAATCAATGCAGATTATGCCCATAATTATTTCTGAAAACGAAAGGTTCAATCGTCCATTTGGAGATTTAGCTGCTAAATATCGAACAGGATATGCCAATATTTATTTTGACTTGAGACTTTATGAGGACGCAATTAGAATATGGCATGAGGAAATTGATCTTAATCTAAAAGTAGGTGAAACAGATAATTCATTTAGCCTAACCAATAATATTGGAGTTGCTTATCAAAAAATGGGCGAACTAGATAGTGCAATGAAGTATTTTCAACTTTCGCTTAAGGGCTTAACCACGCGCTTAGCACCAGGTGATACTTCGGATGAAGACAGGAGATTCAGATATACCTTGCTTTCAAATATTGGTAAAATAAACATGAAGAAAGGAAGGTATGAAAATGCTATAGTTTCATTTAAAGACGCTTACTTTTTTACCAAAAACAACCAGTTTGACCCCACCTCATTTATTTATAATCTGGCTGAATTGTATCACTTAAAGGAAGAGGATGAGACTGCCCTGCTATATTTAGATACACTTTACCGTTACAAAAAGCAATTGAAGCCAAATAAATATTTATCGGCCTTGAAATTAGAATATAAGTGTGCAATTAAGACCGATAATAAGGATAGGGCCTTTCAAAGTATTATCAAATATGAAAATTTCGCAGACTCTCTTTATTCAGCAACCATTAAAAATCAACACAGCATAGCTCTTGTAAAATATAGAACAAGGCAAAAAGAGACAGAATTGACAGAAAGTAAAGAGACCCAAAGAAACCTACTTTTTCTTTTTGGAATGGCAATCATCTTTTTTGCAATGGTTATTGCGTTGATTAGCCAGCGGTTGACGGGTCAAAGAAAAAAAATAGAGAATGAGGCAATAAAACGAGAATCTACCGAACTAAGAAACCTACATTTAGAGGAGAAGCTAACGCTTCGGCAGAAAGAAATTGGCGTGAAGTTGATGTATTTGGTGAAAAAAAATGAGTTCATAGCTTCCATTTCAAAAAAATTAAAAGGCATTAATAAGAACCTGAATGATAGTGGAAAGAAAGAATTGTTTCAAGTCATCCGTGAATTAGAGAGCATGAATAAAGATGATACCTGGAATGAGTTTGAAATGCGTTTTAAAGAAATTCATGAAGACTTCTATAATACATTAGCACAACTTTTTCCTAAATTAACTCCGAATGAACTAAGGCTTTGCGCTTTCCTTAAATTAAACTTGAGTACGAAGGAGATTTCTTCAATTACCTACCAATCCCCAGAAAGCATCAAAACAGCGCGATATCGACTGCGAAAAAAACTAAATCTCGATCGTGAAACGAACCTGACTTCCTTTATCCATTCATTGTAGATATATACTTCAATCTGCTGAATTTTGATTTTGCATCCTAAGAAATTGCTATTGAAGGTATTCATCGCTACCACTACTTGGGAAAAATCCTAGTTGCATTTGAACTTCGTTACTTACAGGGGAATTCATTCTGTCGAATAAATTTACAATCGTACATACTTAATATACAGGTATTTGCAACGAGTTGTCAACTTATTGTTACTGTGTTATTTCCGCGTGTATACTTTTTGTTATGCTCTACAAAAGGCGGCGGGCAAGCTTGTTGGTCTACATTCGGCGTAAAATGAAAGCAGAAGACAAAACTTCAAAATCAGACCTTGATAAGAGGCTTTCAGCGATCGAAGAAAAAGCAGAAAGGCAGAAGAAAATTGCCGAAAAGGTGCTTGAAGAGATGGCAATCAAAAAATCGAAAAAATAATTCTTGAAATAACGAGAAATGAAAAAATTAGAAGCCATAGTGCGCAAATCAAAATTCAGCGAGGTAAAACGGGCCCTTCTTAAAGAAGGAATCGAATTCTTCTCTTATTGGATGGTTAGGGACATGGGAAAAGATTATGAAACCAGAGTTTACCGAGGAGTAGAATACAAAATCCCGGCAGCCGAGAGGATTTGGCTATCCATTTTTCTTGAGGATAAAGATGTGGACAACATTGTTCAGTTAATCATTAAATCAGGGCGAACAGGTGATGTAGGTGACGGACGAATTTTTATCACCCCTATTGAAGATGCTTATCGCATAAGAACAGGTGTTAATGGAGATGAAGCTTTAAACTTTAACGAATAAAAAAGACTCATGGATACAATTACTACAGACACCCTTTGGGTAATTATAGCAACAATTTTAGTCATGCTCATGCAGGCTGGGTTTTCACTTGTTGAAGTTGGATATACCAGGGCCAAGAATGCCGTGAATATCGTGATGAAGAACTTCGTAGATTTTTCTGTAGGATCACTTATGTTTTGGTTTGTTGGCTTTGGTTTAATGTTTGGAACGGATATAGGCAGTTTATTAGGCACTCCTGATTTTTTCTTTACTAATAGTTATGGACATCTTGGACTAAGCATTTCCGACAGTACTATGCTTATTTTTCAAACGGTTTTTGCTGCAACAGCTGCAACAATC
Source organism: Salibacteraceae bacterium (assembly GCA_965659675.1). Lineage (GTDB taxonomy): Bacteria > Bacteroidota > Bacteroidia > Flavobacteriales_G > Salibacteraceae > CBFHWY01. Next base: position 10,670 of record CBFHWY010000053.1, read on the forward strand.
GTTTCAGGTGCCATAGCAGAACGCACCAAGTTCTCTACATACATAATCATAACCGTCGTGATTACAGCGATTATTTATCCCCTATCTGGTCACTGGGTTTGGGGAGGCGGATGGTTGTCTTCCTTAGAAACGCCTTTCCATGATTTTGCTGGATCTACAGTCGTGCACAGTGTTGGAGCCTGGCTAGCACTTGCGGGGGCAATTATTGTAGGACCCCGAATTGGAAAATACGGTAAAAAAATCAATGCAATTCCAGGTCATAATTTAATGTTTGGCGGATTGGGCGTTCTCATACTGTGGTTTGGTTGGTTTGGCTTCAATGGTGGTTCCCAATTAGCGGCAACGGGTTCTGATAATGCGATGGCTATATCTACCATTCTGATCAACACAAATTTATCAGCTTCTGCTGGTGCTCTAACCGTTCTCTTTTTAACTTGGATTAAATATGGCAAGCCAGGTTTGAGTTTAACCCTAAATGGAGCATTAGGTGGGCTTGTGGCGGTAACTGCTGGATGTGATATCTTCACTCCCCTAGGGTCAGTTATTACAGGTGCGATAGCTGGTGTTCTCCTGGTTTTTAGTGTTGATTTTATAGACAAAAAATTAAGGATCGACGATCCCGTCGGCGCTATCAGTGTACATGGCGTATGTGGAGCTTTTGGAACACTCATGGTAGGTCTTCTAGCCTCAGAAGGAGGACTGCTTTATGGCGGGGGTGGTGCTCTGCTTTTAACTCAATTCATTGGAGTTATAAGTATTGGGGCTTGGTCCTTCTCTACAGGATATCTACTATTTTTTATTCTAAAGAATACAATTGGTGTTCGTGTATCCGCCGAAGAAGAAAAAGCGGGTCTTGATATTAGCGAACATGGAGAATCAATTTACAACTAGACTTTAATCTAAATTTATACGAATGAAATATTTCAAATTTGAATATGTTTGGCTGGACGGATACAAGCCGGTCGCAAATATCCGCAGTAAAACCAAGGTAATACCGAAAGAAAGTTTTGACGGTGACGTATCCAAGCTCCCAAACTGGTCTTTTGATGGTAGCTCAACACGCCAAGCTGATGGTCATTTTTCTGACTTAACCTTAGTGCCAAAAAGGATTTATCCTGATCCAGGAAGAGAAAACGCCTATCTGGTAATTTGTGAGGTTTACACTCCAGATGGAAAGCCTCATTCAACAAATACAAGAGCAACGATTGATGAATCGAAATCTGAGGACTTCTGGATTGGATTTGAGCAAGAATATGTTATGATGAATACCAATGGAAGGCCTATCGGTTTCCCAGATGGAGGCTATCCCGAGCCACAAGGACCATATTACTGTGCAGTTGGACATCAAAACGTTACTGGCCGCGAAATTGTGGAAGATCATTTAGACATGTGTTTGAAAGCTGGTTTAGGGATTACCGGAATAAATGCAGAAGTAATGCTGGGTCAGTGGGAGTATCAATGTTTTGCAATGGGAGCGCTTAAGGCTGCTGATGACCTTATCATTTCACGCTACTTACTTTTCCGAATTACCGAGCGTTACAACATAATTGCTGACCTTCACCCAAAACCCATAAAGGGTGATTGGAATGGTTCTGGAATGCACACTAATTTCTCGTTTCCTTACATGAAAGAAGTGGGAGGTAAAGAATACTTCGAAAAATTCTTAACAGAATTTGGAAAATATCACAAAGAGCATATTGAAGAATATGGTGCCTATAATGACGAACGTTTAACGGGGGCGCATGAAACGGCTTCGATTTCTGAATATAGTTTCGGAGTAAGTGACCGTGGTGCCTCTATTCGCATTCCCATTTATACTCCTGAACACAATTGGAAAGGTTATTTAGAAGACCGTAGGCCTTCTTCAAATGCAGATCCTTATCGTATAATTTCAAGGGTGGTTGAAACAAGCAAGATTGCTCACAAAGCAGCGACTGGAAAGGATCTATAGATTTCATGTTTCAAAAACCAATTTTAAAAAGGGGAATTTCATTTCTCGCGAGAGTCTCTCATCTAAGGTGATAAAACAATAGTGAATGATAAGATTCACCTATGTACCCTAGCTGCATGTGAATATTTATCTAATCTAGTGGGTTTGAAAAAACTGAACCCAACTACAATATTGATTAAGTTCAAAAAACTTACATTTAATTCTTAAATAAATTGATTAATGGAGATTACGATAAGAGATTCTGGGGACATTAAATTGGCATATTTCAAAGGAAATTTGGATACAAACACAGCCCCAACTGCTGAAGAACAATTGAGGCCGATTTTTGAAGAATCTGGTGCCAAGCTAATCATCAATCTCACAGAAACAAACTATGTGAGCAGTGCAGGGTTACGCGTATTTTTAGCCTCTGCCAAAAAAATATCGGCCAACTCAGGAGCATTCAAATTATGTGCACCAAATGATGTAGTAAAAGAAATACTTGATATCTCTGGATTTAGCACAATTCTGGATGTTGCTGATAGTGAAGAAGATGCTATCGCTAGCATGTAGAAGATGGCAATAAAGAGTGTTACGGTTGATCAAATGCTCGGAATCATAGATGATTCCATAAAAGCAAGAAATGCTAAACTCGGCAAAGAAGCGGCTCCACCAAGTGGGCCGCTTTTGACATTTTTAGTTGGCGCAGGCTTCAGCGCAACCGCAGGTTTAAGCAGTGTTAATCATTTAGTTGTATCGCTTGAAACCTTTCGCAAAGATAAATCGCTTACATGGTTTGAAGTTTTTGATCAAACGCTTGATATATCTCTAAACGAGCGAGGTTTAAGTGGTCCAGAATTAACTGACTACTACTTCAACCTCATGGGCGAGGTTCTTCCACTTCCTCAATCAAGACACGATTTTATCACCGCAGCAATTCAATGGGCCTCTGAAAGGAGGGTGCAAATGAATATTGAGGGTATACTATTGGCCAATTTGATGATTGCCGGAACCGGAGGTAATACTCACTTTCATCCAAGGCGAGCAAAACGTCATTGGATGGCCAAGTCTCTTACGCGTCACGTATTTACCACCAATTTTGACGAAGTGATGCCAAACACATTTTACTTTGGCAATCAACCAGTTGAAATTATCGATTCTGTTGGGAGAGACATTCATTCTGCGGCAGAATATCCAACTGTAGTTTATCTACATGGGCGTCATTTACATTTTGACTTGCGAAATACCCGCACCGAGTTACATGCTAAGAAAGATAATAGCGAGGATCACGAAACAGATCTTTTTGACAGCTTTAGAAAACTGTTGAACCATACAGGTCTGGTGGTGATTGGTTATGCTGGTGCAAAAGACAAAGTTACCCAAACCATTATAGATGCCCTCGAAGATGGCAATAGCCTACCCTATGGGTTGTGGTGGAGTGCATATCGAGATGAGAAGGCCATTTTTCCTGAAGTCAGAAATGTGATAAACAAAAGTGAACGTGCGTTCATACTTGATCCTGGTAAAGATGCTGAGCAGATCATGCGAAGTATTTCAAAAGGCACTGGTTTGGATGAAGTTAGGGCGATCGAGAGATGGACCAACAGACTCGTTACTGTAAATAATGCCGTAACCAAGTTTTTAGCGCGTGCAAGTCATGATTTCAGAAAATTCAATCTGAGTGTGGTTGAAGCGCTTTTAATGGGTGATGACAATAGCATCCAAGAAGTGGTTAGTGAATGGGAAGAAATAAAAGACCATGTATTTGACCATTCTGATAAGCTCTTTGTCATAGATATATTGGAGAATGTGACTAAAGTGCTGATACAGGCAGGAAAGAAAGATCTAGCTCTGGAAGTATTCGAAGAATTGGATGCCTTGATTATCAATATGGGTAACGATGATCTATTAGCTAAAACAGCCTTTAATTATGGTCAATTAAGAGTTCTTCTTGGCGATGTTAAGAAAGCTCGTGAGAACTTCAAATCAGCTTTAAAAGCCTACCAAGATGTGGGTTCCCGTCTGGGTGAGGCACAAAGTCTAATAGCATTGGCCAACCTTGATATTTTCCAGGACAAACTCAATGAAGCTAAACGCAAAGCCTTAAAGGCAGAAGAAATATTTAATCTATACCACTTTGCTAAGGGAATTGGTGATAGCAAAGCAATTCAAGGGACAATAGAATCCATAAACGGAAACTATTCTAAAGCTCAAGAACTTTATACCTCCGCTATAGACTCTCACTTGGAGGATGGAAATCCAAACGAGATAATTGGCGATCTTCGTTCAATTGGTCACTTGATGATTTCAATAGACAAAACCAATGAGGCACACGAAAAATTTGAAGAAGCATACGCCAAAAGCAATGCAAGTAATTTAAACAGGGAAATAGCACATAGCCAGAAAGCGCTTGCAGAATACTTTATTGCTGTGAACAAGCTAAATAAAGCAAAAGAGCTCTTAGACTTGAGCAAAGCACGCTTCATCGATCAATTTGATTTTCGTGGATTGGTAACTGCTGAGTTTCTGCTGGCTGTCATTCATTTCAAGCTAGAAAAAATAAATAAGGAAGAATACCTCAGTGAATTGAATTCACTTTATACCAAAGTTCTTTCGCATGGCTTTGTGCGCTTCGCAAAAGAAATAAAACAAAAAATCAACGATATATAATGGTAACAAAAAGTATTCTGATAACGCAATGCGTTCAAAACGACTTTGTAAAACCCTTGGGTAAATATGATAATTTACCAAATACATTACACATTGGACATGAAGAGTCTGAGCGTTTAATGGGGGTAGACGCAATGAATGGTCCACTTTCGAAGGCTATCATGTGGGCCTATGAACAAGCAGAAGATGAACTAGAGATCATTCACATTCGAGATTGGCATAACCCTGATGATCCTCACCAAATGGCGCACCTTGTCCAGTTTGGAGATCATTGCATTCAAAATACAGAAGGCGCCGGGTTTGCCTTTCCCGATAATTTGAAAGAGCGCAACGCTCATGTGGTAAATGCAAGTGGTTTGAACGACTTTATTAATACCGATTTGGAAGCTGTTCTTGAGCCCTATAAAAACCAGGCTATAAATGTTGGTATTGTCGGAGTTTGGACAGATGCGAAAGTTTCTTTTCTAACATATGAATTGCAAACTCGATATCCAAGAATGCGCATAGGCGTTTGTTCAGCCCTAACTGCTAGCTCATCGCGCGGCCACCATTTTATGGCCATAGACCAGCTACAAAGGGTTTTAGGCATAGAAGTGCAGTCTTCTATTGGTGAATTTACAGAGTTTCTCTCAGGTAAGCCCATTAATTACGAAAACTTAAGGTCATTTGAGGACTTGCCGAAGATCGTAACTGATGGAAAAGCGAACATTACTCCAATCAATGAGCAGCTGATAAAATATTTATTTAGAGATTGTAAGGAAGTTAACCTGAAGACCTTGGACGGAGGCTATTCTGGAAACCTTGTGGTGGGAACACAAAGTGTGGACATAAATGGTCATGAACAGGTTCCTCATGTCGTAAAAATTGGCGAACAACAGGAAATTGGAAAAGAACGTACTTCCTTTGAGCGAATTGAAAATGTAATGGGAAATGCCGCTCCGCGAATTACTGATTTCGCAGACCTAGAAGGACGAGGTGCAATCAAGTATCGCTATGCCTCCATGGGAGGAGGGTTTTCGAATACATTCCAGAAACTCTATCAGTCTGGAGTTGACATTATTAAGATCAATCAATTCATCGAAACGGTATTTGGCGAACAATTGGGAAGGTTGTACCGTGCTGCTAATAAAGAGCGATTGGATTTACTCGAATACTATTGGTTTAGCCCAGGGTATGCCCCACGTATGAAGAAGAAGATTGAGACCCTTCTAGAAAGAAAAATATCAGAAGATCATGATCACATTGAAATCATTCCCGGTCTCAACTGTAACAACATGGTGAATTTTTATGCACGAGACTTGGATAGAATAAAGAACTATGTTCCAACAAGTGCATATTGCTCTTTTATTCATGGTGATTTGAATGGTGCGAACATCATTGTTGATGCTCAAGAGAATATTTGGTTAATTGACTTTTTCCACACTCATAACGGTCACGTGCTCAAGGATTTGATTAAGCTCGAAAACGATATGCATTTTATCTGTACACCATTAGAAAATGAGGAGGATCTTCGTTTAGCTTGTCGTTTCACAGATCATCTCGTGAAGGTTCAAGACTTATGGAATCCAGTACCTTATATCCCTGAGGACCTATTAGCCATACCCAGGTTTAAGCGTTTGTATGATGTGATTTGTAAGTTGAGATCTTTTTACAAAGACATGATTAAGTCTGACCGCGATCCAATTCAGTTACTTATAGCCCAATTACGTTATTCAGCACATGCTGTTGGGTTCTTTGAGCCAAATCTATGGCAGCGCAAATGGGCATTATATGCATCATCCGTTTATGCCAGAGAATTAGTGAGGCGTTGTACTGCCCGCGGAAAGCTTAGAATCGATTGGTTAGAAGGGAATGAATCGATCGAGAATATTGGCCTAACCATTTTACCTGGAAGGCAAGATACTGAGCGCAATTTATCTGAAGATATTGCATCGATGAAAGAAGAAAATGTAGATGCAGTCGCAACGCTTATTACCAAAGAGGAAATGGAGGAATACGGTGTGCCCGAATTATTGGAAAAGTATGAAGAGGCCGGAATTGAGTACCAGTTCAACCCCATTTTAGATCAAAAGACACCTTCTTTAGAAGAGCTAAATAAACTTATTGATTGGATGGACGAGAAAATTGGAGCTGGTAAAAAAGTGATGATTCATTGCGTTGGTGGATTGGGCAGAAGTGGTTTGTTAGCCGCTAGTTACCTTATTCGCCATGGGCACAATCCAAAAGATGCCATTGCCTTGGTTAGGCGAGCCAGGGGAGAAAGAGCCGTTGAGACAAAGATTCAGGAAGACTTTGTAATGAATTTTAGTTGATAGTGAATTTGATTAGATACAATTCACGATTGCGTCACATTTGGGATGTTCTCATTATCTCATGCACAATTGTTTCTGTATTTCTAATCAGTTATCAAGCTGTATTTACCCGCGCCAGAACAGTTGAAGTTGACCTATTCATCTTTCTTTTGGATTTGTTCTTTGTATGTGTCATGTGGGTATCTGCCCGAACCTCCTTTAAACAATTTGGGGTAGAAGTTCTGGATAAGAAACAGATCAGTGAGCGTTATCTAAAAAAGAGCTTTATCTGGGATTTGATAGGTGTCATTCCTTTTGAGTGGATTGCGCTTCTGCTTTTAGGACCAAAATATGGTATTCAATCATTTATTCTCTTACGCCTAGTTCGCTTGATTAGAATACGCTATGTGATTATCATTTACAGAAAATGGGAGAGCGAAAGTTGGTCAAATTCTGCCATGATTCGAATTATGCGCCTACTCACCTTGGTCATATTAATTAGTCACCTCATTGCATGTACATGGTTTTATTCTAGTCATTCAGCAGCATATCCGGAAGATAGCTGGGTGAGCAGAGAAAACCTTATTCACGCATCTCCCGCAAAGCAATACCTCAGATCAATATATTGGAGTATTACTTCCATGACTACCGTTGGTTACGGGGATATCACACCTAGAAGAAGTGCAGAGTATATCATTTCAATTGTCGTTATGGCCATAGGCGCCAGTACATATGCATTCATAATCGGTAATATTGCGTCTCTTTTTAGCAACTTAGACATCTCCAGAACTAGACATCAAAACAAGGTAGATTCCGTATTCCATTTTCTAAAAGCACGAGAAGTAAAGCCTGAATTGATTGATCAGGTAAATAACTATTATGAATATATCTGGGAGAAAAGACGCGGGCTTAATGAGTCTGAACTCTTCAATGATTTACCGGATTCACTCCGCTTAGAACTATTGAAAGACCTACTAAAAGAGCAACTAAACCAGGTTCCTCTTTTTCGTTTTAGCCCAGAAAACATAAAGAATGAGTTACTAAAAGCACTGAAGTTGAAAGTTTTTAGTCCGCAAAGCTATGTGGTGAATAATGGTGAATTGGGAGATGCTATGTACTTCATAAGTAAAGGGCATGTTGAGATCCTCGATAAGGACGGAGAAAAAATAGAAGTAATGACCCAAGGCGATTACTTAGGTGATCTATCGCTCATACTTAAAGAGCATAGAACAGGTTCCGCCCGGTGCCTCGACTTTGTAGAGGTATTTATTCTTTCTGAAGCTCATTTTACAAGGATTAAAAAGGACTACAGCGGGTTCACAAGTATATTAAAGGAGGTTTCTAAGAACAGGTCGGAAAAAGCCCTTGGACTTCTCTTAAAGGACATTATTCTGTAGCCATGATAATAAGGTTCTCCGATAAAATATATGAACGATGGTTCAGTATTATACGGAACAATAAAAAGCCACTCGCCTTTTTTGTGGTTTGGGCCATATTGATGTACTACCTGGAACATATGCTGAAATGGGATTGGATTTCCATGCCCATGGCACCCGTTGCGCTTTTAGGTGGTGGTTTGGCCATATTCCTAGGTTTCCGGAACAACTCAGCTTATGACCGTTGGTGGGAGGCCCGTAAAATCTGGGGCGGTATGGTGAATGTAAGCCGCACATTTAGCATGAATGTAATCAGTTTTTTAAATGAAAATGATGAAGAAACAAAGGTTATTGTGAATCGCCATTTGGCATTTACCTATGCATTGAAAAATCAATTGCGGGAAAAAGACGCCTTACAAGAATCAATCCCTTTCATTTTGCCAGATGAAACACCCGAGCATGAAGGGAAAGCAAACAAAGCCACATCCTTACTCACAAAACAAGGCCAGCAAATTACACAGCTTAAAATTCAAGGAAAGTTAGATGGGTTTGAGCATCAAACATTAATGAGAAACATTGAAACAATGTTTGATTATCAAGGTATGTCTGAGCGCATTAAGAAAACAGTGTTTCCTTTTT
>CBFHWY010000054.1:0-19320 GCA_965659675.1 Salibacteraceae bacterium
GCATTTTTTCAAACGCAAAACACTGGACGAGTAGTTCATGCTGAGCAAGCGCAGCGCGCCGAAGTAAGTCCAGTTCTGGGTACAAAAACAGAGTGAGTGTGAGAGCGAGAGCGATGACACTCCTCTGTTTTTTCTTCACTCTCAAACCCACACTCATCAATATTCATTCGCTTCCTTATCTTAGACGAATGACTCAAGAAGCTTCAAAATACCCTCCACAAGAACAAAGATTCTCTTCCACAGCCGGATTACCTCCCGGGACTTTGATGCATGTCGGGAAGAAATTTGAGCAAGACATAAAGATCACTGTCATAGACTACAGCAAGGAGGAAGCCAACCTTCATGAAAATGTGAGTCTTGATAATCTCTCGAATTATAAGGATTCCAATTCAGTTAGCTGGATCAACATTGATGGTTTGCACGATACTAAAGTCATTGCTGAAGTTGGAAAGCTTTTCAACATTCACCCACTTATTCAGGAAGACATCTTAAATACTCGTCAGCGACCAAAAGTCGAGGAAATGGAACATCAGGTCTTTGTTTCCCTGAAAATGCTCGGTATAAATGAGGAAAGGGATGAGATCCTTACAGAACAAGTGAGTTTTGTGATGGGTCCAGGTTATGTAGTCTCATTTCAAGAACAGCAGGGCGACGTTTTTGATGCACTAAGAAGACGTATCCTGAGCAAGCAGGGCATGATTCTCAAACAGGATTCAGACTTTTTGCTCTATCGATTGATGGATACGATCGTGGATAACTACTTCTTTGTGGCTGAGTTCTTTGGTGAGAGTCTAGAAGAACTCGAAGACAAGGTGCTTGAGCGACCCGATTCTGATAATCTCCTGCTCATTCAGCGCATGAAAAAACTAATGATCCAATTTAGGCGCAATACAAGTCCATTGAGAGAGGTGGTTAGTATGATCGATAAGGACGAACATCCCCTGATATCCAAGAATACCAAAAGGTATCTAAGAGACCTGTATGAGCACGTTATTCAAGTGACGGAGGCCATCGAAACCCAAAGAGATATCATCAATGGGGTAACCGATCTGCACACCTCAGGAATAAACAATCAAATGAATCAGGTCATGCAGGTGCTTACCATCATCGCCACGATTTTCATTCCCCTCACATTTATTGCTGGAATTTACGGCATGAACTTCGAAAACATGCCCGAATTGAAATGGGAATACGGCTACTATTACGTCTGGGGATTGATCTTTGTGATCTTTGTCCTCATGCTCGTTTACTTCCGACGCAAACGTTGGTTATAAGGACTCAGGATCTTAATCCTGCTCCCCTTTGTCTTCTCCGGTAGTGTCCTTAGGCGGCTCCACCTTAGGCTCAGAAATGGATTCTCTCATGCCTGTATCCGCCTGAATATTCTTCATACGATAATAATCCATGATACCCATATTTCCACTTCTAAAGGCCTCCGCCATCGCTAATGGAACTTCTGCTTCTGCCTCAATTACTTTTGCTCTGGCTTCCTGAGCTTTCGCCTTCATCTCCTGCTCCTCTGCAACTGCCATGGCTCTTCTCTCTTCAGCTTTCGCCTGAGCAATGTTCTTATCGGCCATCGCCTGATCAGTTTGAAGCACGGCTCCAATGTTCTTTCCAATATCAACATCAGCAATATCAATAGACAATATCTCAAATGCCGTACCTGAATCGAGTCCTCGTTCAAGCACCACCTTGGAAATAGAATCTGGATTTTCAAGTACCGCCTTATGGGAGGCTGCAGAACCAATACTGGAAACAACTCCCTCACCTACTCTGGCAAGCACGGTATCTTCACCGGCACCACCCACCAACTGCTTGATGTTGGCTCTAACGGTTACCCTTGCTTTGGCGATCAATTGAATTCCATCTTTAGCAACCGCAGTTACTGGTGGTGTATCGATCACTTTTGGATTAACACTCATTTGAACGGCTTCAAATACATCTCTTCCTGCAAGATCAATGGCGGTAGCCATATTGAAATCCAGTGGAATATTTGCTTTATCTGCCGAGATCAATGCATTCACTACGTTGATCACATTTCCTCCGGCCAAAAAGTGAGCTTCCAATTCATCTCTTCCAAGAACCAATCCCGCTTTTGTAGCGTTGATCAAGGCTTTGACGATAACACTAGGAGGTACTTTCCTCCAGCGCATTAAGACCAGTTGGATCAAATTGATTCGAACCCCTGACAATAAGGCGCTGAACCAGAGCCCAACCGGAATAAAATAGAATAGAATATAGAGTCCGATAACAACGGCAACACCCAGTGCGATAACAAGTGCTACGGTTGGAATGGCCAGGAAAACATTAAGTATTTGATACATCTTCACCAATATTTTTTACTACGATGGAATTTCCTTCAATTTTAAGAATTTCCAGACTCTCACCGTTTTCGATTACGTTATTATATGCTTTTACTTCTACAATGACTCGGTCGAAACGCGCTCTTCCCATAGGAGCGATACGTCCCATGGCTTTCCCGCGATCACCCTTCTTCAGCCCCTGATTGTCTTCTTCAGATCGCGATCGACCTGTTATATTCGATTTAACGCCGAGCTTTATCCAGGTATTCTCCCTAAAAGCCAAAATACCCAGACCTAATGATACCAGCGCCCCTGCAGCCAGACTAATATGTCCGTACATTGTTTTCAAGTCATAGGCAAAATAGATCCCTATGATGATGAGCAGAAAACCAACGATACCAACAAATCCAATTCCTGGAACTAAAAATATCTCAACAAGAATTAAAATGATGCCCAAAACGATGAGGGCACTGATTCCGACTAGCGTCACTTTTTTAAGTATTTCTTCGCTTCGGGAAGATACGCTTTTATGTCGTTTATCCGACGTTCGTCGCTAGGGTGTGTACTGAGTAATTCAGGTGGCTTTTGACCTCCGAGCTGAGACATCCTTTCCCAAAAGCCTATTGCCTCTTCAGGGTCATATCCAGCCATAGCCATAAAGACCAATCCCATTTTATCCGCCTCAGATTCTTGATTTCTTGAAAATGCTAAAGCACCCAGGTTAGAACCGAGTCCATATGCCTGATTAAAAATCCCCTGTAAGACCTCGGGTTTTTCCTGCATGGCTGTCGCTAAACTCATTCCCCCTAACTGAATGGCCAATTGTTGACTCATTCTCTCATTACCATGACGCGCAATGGCATGAGCGATCTCATGAGACATCACTACCGCGATTCCATTGTCGTCCTTACAAACTGGGAGAATCCCAGTGTAAAAAACTACTTTACCACCAGGCATACACCAGGCATTTACCAGATCTTCCTGAACCAGGTTAAAGGCCCATTCGTAGCCTTTGATCCTTTTAGACTGACCATTATTCTTCAGAAATGTCGCCACTGCAGCTGCCATTTCATTCCCGATCCTCTTAATTATTCTTGTTTGGTCATTATGCTCAGAAACAAGCGGGTTCTCTTTCAGGTATTGATCATACTGGGCGTAACTCATTCCCAACATCTGGCTTTCAGGCAAGAGGTTCAATTGTCGACGGTTCGTGACCGGAACTTTGGAACAAGAGACCAAAACGATGGTCAGTACCAAGCCATAGATAAAGGACTTTCTCATAGTTTACTGGATACTTGCTGTGAGCCCTCTGTCTTGCAACTCCATTTTCATGGGCTTCAGGACATCGTAGCTGTCTGTCTTTACCTCACATTTACCCTTAAAATGCGTGATCATGGCACACTGTTCTGCCTGAGGATATTCATGATCACAAACCTCTACAAGGGTTTCAATGACAAAATCGAAGGTATTGTGGTCATCATTATGTAAAACGAGGTTCTTCTCTTTCTCTGTTACAGTCAGTAGCTCTTCAGATTCCTGGATCAGCGTTTTCTCACTCATAATGCAAATTTAATCACCTGTAAGCTCCTTTGCTCTTTGAACATCGATTTTTTGTCCGTTCTCATAGGCAACGATAAATGCAGAGCTCAATCCTTCCTGAATGACCTTCTTCTTAAACTCGTTGGCTTCACGATAGGTTTTGTAACCTCCCACGACGTATTTGGTCATTCCTCCGTCAGACTTGACATCCAGACCCAAATTACTTAAGCTTAGAATGATCTGGGCATCATTAACTGGAACCTCTTCAGCATAAGCACCTACCTGTACCTGATATTCCACTGAAGTGGCACTACCTCCGCCTCCACCGCTTGAACCCGTTGATACAGGAACATCTCTAGCAAAGGCATTATCACCCTGCTCATCGATGATCTGTTGTGCTCTTTCCGCACTTACCGGTTGACCGTTGTAGAAAATGGTTACAAATGCATCTTCAATTCCAATGGCGCGAATTCTATCCTTGGCGGTAGAAGCTTCATCTCGCGAGGAATAAATGCCACAAGTGTATTTAACTAAACCATTCACATCCCTGCTCACTAAAGGGGAAAGATTGTAAAGTACACTAGGAGGAACTTCTCTGGAGAACGCCCCAACCTGAACTGTATAGAACAAGCCTTTTACTTCATCCGCCTTAAATACCTGAGCGGGCGCCACAGAACCATCTGGTGCAGTGCCTGCACTTACTCCCTGGGCTATTTGTCCCTGTTCAGCCAATTCTGGACCTGCCCCTTCGATCTCTCTTGCTCTTGACAAGGTGATCCTCTCCCCGTTAAAATAGGCAACAACAAAAGCGTCTGAGTATCCAATCGCACGGATCTCATTCTTGGCAAGGTTAGCCGAATTGATACTTTTGAATAAACCGGCCATATACCTGGTTAGACCTCCAGCTGCACTTTCTCCCCTGAGTGGAGCAAAGCCCTTGAACACATCCTGAGGGATCTCAAGTCTGAATGCCCCCACCTGCACCATGTAAATAAGACCTTTTGGGATCTTGTTGTTAACAGGTATAGGATTCTTTTCGCTGTATAGGGATTCATTGGTTTCTACTTTCTTGTAGATGGCAGTTCTGAGTACATCAGGAACTTCCGCTCTTCCCTGAACAATATCGCTGAACTCATCAGGTGTAAAGGAACTTTTACCCAGCGCAGCATCTTTTTGACTCTGATTCGCTAAAGCGGCAATGGCATCTCGTTGAGATTGATCCATGCTAAGCACTTCTGAAATGGCTGCATTGCGCTGTTTGTTAGCTTCAATAGCTATTTTGTGTGCTTCCTCCTTTTGATTGGCAGCCTTTGAGCGCAGGTTCTGAACTTCAGCTTTAAGAACCTTCACTCTTTGCTCAGCTTGCTCCTTTTCCTGTGCATCTGTCATAGCAGAAGCCTGAGTAGCCAACTCTTCAGCTTCGGCGGCTTTCATGTTAAATTCCAATTCCATCTTTAAGGCTTGCTGATAAAGCACTTCTGCTCTTTTGATCTTTCGCTCTGCTTCTTTCGCCTGGGTATCGTACTTAATATACTCTGGACTTTCCTGAATATCCGCAAGCTGCTCAGGCGAAAGATCAGTTGTTGACTTAGGAAGCTCCAGCTTCGTGCTTTCTTTGAGCATATCAACCTGAGACTCTACAGACTCCATCTCCTCAGCGAGCGCTTCACTCTTTTCAGCTTCTTGTTGAAGTTTGCTTGCTCTTTCGTCATAAACCTCTGCCCTTTTCAGCAGTCTTCGTTTTTCCTTCTTCTTTCTTGTGTTCTCCGCCAGAGCTCTTAGGTCTTCAGCATATTGCGCAGTATCAGTAGCCATTTTTTGCAGTTCCTGTGCATTGAGCGAGGCCGTTTCTTTTGGCGATAGTCCTTGTGTCCCCCCCTGATCATACACATCGACAGCTGAAAGGTTAACTACAGCATCAGACTCTTTCTCTATCTTACTTAATTGGGTCTCAAGTCCAACGAGCGCTTGCTGCTTATTCTTTAATTCCTCTTCAAGTGGCTTTTTCTTCCAGCCCCAAAAAGTATTGTCCAATTCACTTTCAAGTGCTGTGATCTCATCTTGCTCATCAGCAATTTCACGTTTCTTATCTGATATTCGCTCTTGCGTCAATTTCTTTATCGGCTGCACCTTGTTACTCACCTGAGCTTCTACTTCTTCCGAAGGCACAAATCGAGCAGATGGGTTCAACTTCTGAACTATTGCTTCCTCATCACCCTCCAGAATGAGCTCCTTGGCTTTTTCTGGGTCTTTGATCTGTTCTTGAGCCTGTCTAAGCTCCAGATCTCCCTCCTGTGCCGCAGGTTGATCCGATTTCGCTGTCTCAGCTAATCCATCGCCATCATCTGAACCTGAGGTCGGTGTCTGAGTAGCATCAGCTTGTTCAGCCAGAGCCTCATTCTCCGTCGGGCTAATTTCATCATTTGCGGATTCACTATTTGCTTGCTGAGCATCGCTGGGCTCCTGGGTAGTTTGATCGCCATCTTCTTCATCTCTGACTTCGCCTTCCTGCGGCTCATTAGGTTCAGTTGCTGAAGCTTGTGTATCAGTCTGTTCTTGTGCGCCAGTCTGTTCTTGTGCGTCGGGCTGAACATCAGAAGTTACATCCTGTTCCTGGCGCGTCTCCTCTTTCTGCTCATATGCAAGCAATTCCTGTTCTTTTCCCGCTCTGATTTGCGCTAAGACCTGCTCGAGATCTTTGCCTTCCTCTGCCGCTTTGGTATTGAGGTTATTGTCAATATTGGCAAGCTGTTGTTCCTTGACTTTCAATAACTTTCTTAAGCTAGACTTTCTGGTCTGAATGGCTTCCTTTTTTTCAGGATCAGTACTGGTTCTCTCGAGGCTATCCAGATAATCGTATTCATCCTTGATATCACTGACCCAATCCTCATTGAGCACCTTCATTTTGGCGGTACGCACAAATTCATCCTGCTCTTCCGCAACAGTTAGAAAATCATTCTGATACGCATTGTTGTAGCCACTTCTCATGATGACCGCCAATGATTGGTCTTCGGGGTTCTCAAGTTGTTTATCGATGGTTTCTGGATGGAAACGACCGCCACTGGGTTTTTCATAATCGGTATGCTCATCACTTCGACCTGCCGTTAATCCTTTGGGCGAATCCGCTTTTGGATCCTGAGCTGTACTTTCAGCTTTGGCTTCAGATGTTGCATCAGCAGTGTCCTGTGCTTGATCCACTTCTGCTATTTCTTCATCTTCTGGACCTAATTCGGTTTCTGAAGCTTCTTTGAGGTCCTCAGTGATATCAGGAACTTCAATATCTTCTGGCATAACATCTTCATCGGGAGTCTCAGCTGCCAGGGCTACGATCTCTTCTGAATTGTTGACCTCGTCAGCAATCTCTTTGATCACCTGAAGCTCACTTCGCAAGCTCTCAACCTCATACTGGGTTTCCCTGGTTCGAGATTTTGCCCTATCCAAACTCAAACGATCACGTTTTAATTCTTCAGCCAACTTCCTTGCCGATTCATCAGGATTTGCAGGATCTGGATTCATCTCCATGTAGCGTTTCTCCTTCTCAAAAAGTTGATCTTCCAGTTGTTTCTGATATCGTTTTTGATTTCTGAGCATAGCTCGCTTTTGTTGCAAGTTTTGCTCAATACTTTCACCCATTGTGTTGATCGAGCTTTTCTCAGATTTTTGCTCTTCTACATAGTTCTTCAATTGTTCGAACTTTTCTACTGAACTCTGTTTATTGTTCTCCTCTATCGAGTTCTGAATCTGATTGGCATAGCTCATAGCAATGGCCATCCCTGATTTCTTCTGATATGCTCTGTCTTTAAGTGAAGCGGATAGGTCGTCAGAAACTTTGGCCTCTTGCTCCAGATCATCAGCCTGTCGCTCCAGGTATTTTATTCGCTCCAATTCTTGTGTGGTGGCAGTGGTTTGAACACTCGTATCGAGTTGAGACGTCACTGACACAGCCTCTGAGCGTTTTTGTTTTGCTGCTTGCCTTTTTTGCTCAGCTACTTTAGCGGCGATCTCTGCTTCCTTCTCTAAGATATTGGCATCTTTCTCCAGGCTTTGTGCGTTATTCATTGCAACCTCGGCAATATCTTCCTTTGTATAATCCTCACCGATGAGGTCAAATTTGGGATTGAGCGCTTTTTCCTCACCTGAAATACTTGCTGAAGTATCTGAACTTTGTGCTTCAGCGCCAGTTTGTTTAGCCTTTTCTAAAACAGCCACTTTTGGCCCTTCCTCCACAGGTTTTCGCTCTTCCATTTCGCGCGCTTGCTCAAGGTCTGTCACATTCAGCTGCGCTCGCTGCTTGAATATCTCCGCGATAATAGGATCGTCGTCTTCCACTTTGACATCAATGAGATTTCTGATGATCAGCTTCTCATCCACTGTACCCTGATTCTCGATCTTCATTTCCTGAAGAAGAGGTTTTAAAGGATCCTGATTCTTTAGTGATACTTCACCAGCATGAGCTACTTCTGAACCTTTATAATCAACCAGAAACTGGAAATTCCCTGTTTGAGGCAATTCAATAAGGTATTTACCTGTTTTTGGATCGGTTTCATATTCCCCAACCACCAGGTTCCTGTCGATGTCCTTAACTTGAATATTAGCAGCCTTGGTAGTGTTAGATTCAAAAATTCCAGATATGACAGCTATATTGAGTGGAACCCGTTGCATGTTGATGCGATAAACATGCACTTCTCCCTGAACGGATGAACGTTTGGAGCTGAAATACGCCTTCTTCTGCTCTTTATCGGTGATGAATAAAAAGTCATCATCCGGTGTATTTATGGCAAAATCCATGTTCTCTGGCTTTGACCAGCTTCCGGTAGATTCATCATAGGAACTTCTGAAGATATCATAGCCTCCTAAACTGTTGTGACCCTTGGATGAGAAGTAGAGCACATTATCGTCTGGGTGCATGAAGGCATAGTCCTCATCAAACTCCGTATTGATCGTAGAAGGAAGTTTCTTTTTTGAAGACCAGCCTTTTGCTGTGCGCTCTGCATAATAGAGGTCTCTATTTCCATCCTCAGAATCAATCGAAGAGAAATAGATCCTACTAGCGTCTTTGGGTAAGTAAAGAACACTCTCTATGCTTTCTTCTTTCTCATAAGAGGTCTTAAATTCATCGGGCTTCAGCACAAGCTTTCCTCCAAATTCTGACAGATCATAAACCTTAAAGAAGTCCGCTTCTTTTAGCTTTTGTTTTTGGAGCACAATGATATCAGTGAGATTCCTTAGCAGACTTCTTCCATTCTTTGCTTGTCGGAGGTGGCCATTCACATCGTACTTGGCGATCATTTTTGATTTGGCGAGCCCGATGTACTTCTCATAGTTCTTAGCTGCTTTTGAGAAATTATAGTTCAGATGATATCCCTTTCCCAAAAAGAAAAAAGCCTCTGGATCTACATCAGAACGACCTACGGCAAACTCAAGATAGGGCATCCCTTTAGACTTATTCTCATTAGCAAAGAGCAAGCAGGCACCGTAGCGGTAATTGTAATTTGGATCTTTTGGGTAATTCGCTACCAGTTGCGAGTAGAGATTTAGGGCGTCCTTGTATTGCTCCTTCTCGAAATACTTGTCAGCAGTCTTTATCAGATCCTTGGGGTTCTTAGACTGTGCCGACAAGGCAAGAGGAATTAGCATTAAAGCCAAGACCAGAACAATATGTTTGACAGGTTCCCTCAAGCCCGTTCAGTTTTACAAAAGTACCTTTTTTGCCTCATTTGGCCTTTATTCAATACTCCTTAAGAAGGCAGTCCTCTTGGATTTATTCGAAAGGATAAAGCGATATCTCGCTTGCCCTTTACTTCTATCCAATTTATTCTTACCGCCCTTCACGTCGAGTATTCGTTGATTAAAATCGTTGTTGGAGCTCACGGCCTGCATGATCTCCGACTGGTAATTAAAGAAGTACCAATCCTTATTATTCAATTCGAGGTAGATCACCATGATATCTCCACTTCTTCTTTTCTTGATCTGGATCTTGCCATCAACCAATTTATTGATCTGTCTCTTTTCGATATTTCCGATGGCAATCTTCCCAACTGATTCATAGGCCTCGGAATTGGGATTCCACTTCATTTTCACTTCTGACAAGACCAGTGATTTCTCTAACTGATTTGGAAACTTCTTGAATTCACCATAGAAACTAAGGTCAGATATCATCTTAAGACCCTGTGACTCTCCCAGGATCTCTTTCAAATTCTTTTGGTACCACTCATTATCAAAGTCATGTCTGTCCAGGTCATTATCTTCTTCCAGTTGCTTAGCCATCTCTCTCAAGGCTCGGGAGTCGAAGAAGAAATCGCATAGAATGCTCAACCTGAAATCTGTAGAATCGGACTTGAAGTCATAATTCACCGTGCCGAATGGGTCGAGGTCTACCCTACCCAGATTTACCCCAAATTCCATTTCACCCTCACCATACATACTGCATTTGTCTCGATCGAATGACACAAAGTTTCCTGGCAATGTGAAGGCATCTAACTTGCTTAAATTAGAGATCTTATAGCTCTTATCCTGCTTATCGAAGATCATAAAGCCATCAGCAGTAATGATCTCTTTATCGGTGCGCGATTTAGGTTGTGAAACAAATGACGGGTAGATCTTTGTTGGGTCTTTACCTAACATAAGTCCTTTGGTCAGTCTTTGATTATTCTCAGCTCGCGTTGATGTATCCACCGGAATATAGATAGAGCTTGGGTCTATCTCGGATTTGAACTTAAACCATGGGGTGGTCAATTCACTGCAGAATTGAACAAGTTCTGTTGCTCCGTCGAAGGATAAAAATTGTTTGCTCGCTTCTAAACGCACATTGCCGAAGTATTTGAAATCTGGACTTAGTGTAAACTCTTTTTCTTTTGTGATCAAACCTTCAGCTACTGTTTGATAGGCATTGTCGCTGTACAATTGCTCAAAATTGATCACCTGCTTTTCATTGCGTTCATCGATGTAATCATACTTAGCTGACCCCTTGTACTTTCTCTTTCCAAGGATTTCAAGACTCGCTTCGTAAAGCTTGTGATACTTAGTGATCGAATTGGCCACTACTTCAGCGTTTTTCAGCGGTTTGATCACCGCCTCCTTCAGCACCACAAGCCGATTGCTATCTGGATAGATCAAGGCATCTGCGACTTCCACGAACTCAACCTTATTTGCTGTTAAAATTGACTTTCTCACATCCCACTGACAGGCACTCGAATAGAAGTATAGTGAATCCTGATCAGGATGAATTGACGTCAGTCGAGCTCCTTCAATTGCAACCTTACCACCAGCTCCCTTGTTTACTTCTTTCTTCTTTCCAGAAAGCTCTACAACCTCATCATCCATAAACCACTTAAAGCGGTCCATGCGAGCGATGTATTGGTTATCTTCAAAGGTGATGATGGAGCTTTCACCGTTGGATTCAAACTCACCCATGCGTTTGGCGAAATCTATGTGAGCCTTCATGTTGGTGGTACTGAAACCAATTCCACCTACGACTGCATCACCGGTTTTCAGGAAGAAATCAGCTGTATCTGAATCAAACTCGGAAAACTTGAATACCATGAGATCCGATTCCATGATAGCCTTATCAAATTCAAATTTACCATGTCCGTTGAGCTGCTCTGGGGAATAGGTAATAGATCCTGTTAGCAATGAATTACCATCATAAAAGTGAAGAGGTTCATCAATAGAAGCTACTTGCATCGTATCGCGATATGGCTGCCAGTGCCAATCCAGATTCGTTCCGTTAACCGGTGGATACTCAACTTCACCCATTTGCTCCTCGATCACGAAGTTCTGTGCAATGGCATTCATTGAGTCTGGATAAAAGAAGAAAGACTGCGATTCCGTTGTCGAAGTGAGATAATCGATAAATCCGTTTCCTTTCAACCCCTCATGACTCAAGATGATATCATCAAAAAAGGTACCCTTCCCTCCATATGCAGGCATACCTTCATTGGGCGTCTCATGCCTAAACCCAAGTGAATAGTCTTTTTGAAGCACAAGAGTCTCATCCATTTCCTCAAATATTCCAGCAGACTTGAACCGACCATCAAACTTGATCGCGGAATTCTCAAAGTTGTCTATGCTATCGAATTCAAAAGGCTTTAGCTCAAAGAAAAACTCCTCTTTGTCATATACCCCACCTAAAATACTTGGTTTATCATAGTATGCATATGATTCCTTGAAACTGGTGAATCGGGGAAACTTCTTGATCGGAATGACCCCACTTTTGTTAAAAGGTTGATCCACCTCAAGGAGCCCTTCAATATCTTCAATAACGGTCTTTACTCTTCTGAATTTCGATTGTCCACCATCTACTTTTTCGGTTTCTACATAGAGTCTCATCGAGTCGATCACGGGCATGTCGATCTTAAAACTGTCATATTGGAAGTCGAAGTCCTTACCAAAGAACTCTAATCTACCTGCCTGAATGAGTCCACTAAAGGTAAAGTCTCTATCGCGCTTCATGATGATATCCCCACCGTAGGGGTATATGAACACTTGATGTGAATCAGATAATCCGATTCGTCTGACCCCACTCATTGCCATTTCCATGGTGTTCAGGTTCAGCAATGCGTTTTCCCCTTTTCCGGGGTCGGAGTTTACCTCGAGAATATCGTAATCTTCTTCCTCCATCTTAGCCAAAACGTAATGTCCAACCTTATCTCGAAGCTCTACGATATCGTTATCGAAGTCGTAACTTAAATAGCCCTTAGTGGAGAGTTCCATCATAAATGGTTTGATCTGACTGGTGGGCAATCCCCAGCATTTGGAAATATCTGAAATGGTCATGATATTACCATTTGCCTCAGCACATCGGTTTAGAATGACCAGGGGGTTCACTCTACCAAGACCGTACAGCTCATCAAAACGATATTCCTTGAAGTAGTCAAAGGATTCAAAATGTGCCGATCGGTTTGAGCTTCGAAACATTGGCTGCATTTTGATCACATCCTTATCGATCTCCCACTCCAGGGTTTCAAAATACATTTCCAGTTTATGGTAGGAGTTGTAGAAGGGAGTCCTGTGAACCCCTTGTCGGGTTCTGGTCAGGTTGACCTTTCTCTCATCATTGATCAACTTAAATTCAACTCCCGGATGATAAAGTGAGTCCTGCCCAAAATGAAAAATAATCTCTGCTTTATCATTCGAAATCTGCTTTTCTCTGATCACAAAACTTTTGGCTTTGACCTCAAGTAAAACGACATCTTCCCTTTTAAACTGCAACATGGCTTTGCCACCTTCCGTCTCCGATCCCACAATCCGACTCCCCCTTTGAGTAAACCCTCCATCATAATCCACACCCGGAATTATGTTTGAAATAATGAGACGATCTGTTTGGGAGATGAACTGAGGGTAGCTAGCATTTTTAGTCGTTACATTGGCAAGCACCTTTTCCTTCAAGGTCCCCGTTAGCGTTGACCCACCAAAGAAGTTCTTATTATCAAAAACGACGTTCTGAGCCATATATTCCGCTTTTCTGGCATCAATTGAGTAGTCTTTAAGCGTTGCAGAGACCTCTTCTCTGGAAAACTCAGCTCTATCCCAATAAACTTTACCTCCATTTCCAGTCCAGGTGTCTTCTTTGTAATTAAAACTACCGGAAGTTTCATAGATCACCGCACTATCGCCCCTACTTAAACAGAGCAGATTGACCTTATCAAATTGAAGAATTGCGTTTTTACCTTCATACTTAAGCTTAAAGTATCCGTTTTTAAATTTCCAAATAACAGAAGGAGTATAATGCAGGGCACTATCAACAAAGAGATGCTCACTGAAATCAAGGAATTCGGTGTAACGACGTTTACTTCTTTCCTCTATAAAGAGATCGATTCCCTTGTGCCAGTTATAAAATTCCGTTTCGCTTCGACCTCCCACGATGATGCTCGTAACGGTTTTTAGATAACTCGAAAATTCAGGAAAAGGCAACATGCGCTTCTCGAGCATCTTATCGCAAGTCTCATAAACTGTTAGCCTCACCTTATTTGAAAAATAGCCACCATACCACAGGGGTTCGAAGTATTTCTCAAAGTCTTTAGCGTCATCTTTTCGATTGTCCTTCATGAATTTCACCATCTCTTCAAAGAAGAGAATGGAATCCCGGGAAAACTTTACTGGCCTTTCTCCCTGCGCAACTCCTATGAAAGGAGAGAGAAGCACAAGCAGCAACAAGCTAACTTTAATTAGCGAAACGATATTTAGCTTCAATGAATTCATTTCTTACAATGCAGCATGATCCAGTTATCCTTCGTGTTTTTATTTGCAATAGTCAAGCCAAGGCCTGAAAGCTCCGTTCTCATCACCTCATCATCATTCTCCAGAATTCCGCTCAAAAGGAGGTCTCCTCCTTTTTCAAGGATCGATTGATAATGCTCCAGGTGCTCCATTAAAACATTCCTATTGATGTTTGCCAGTATCACATCAAAATGATTGTGGTGGTTGATGAGATCAATATCCGCCTGAACTACCTGTACCTGATCCACTCCATTTTGAGCAATATTCTGTTTAGTATTTTCAACAGCCCATGATTCTATATCTGCAGCTAAAACCTCGCTCGCACCCAGCTTGGCTGCCAGAATGCCTAATATACCAGTTCCACAACCCATATCGAGCACACGTTTTCCAGTAAAACTCATTTTTAGCATTTCGCTGAGCATCAGGAAGGTTGTTTGGTGGTGTCCGGTTCCAAAAGACATCTGAGGCGTGATGAGCAAATCGTACTTTATCTCCTCTAGTTTCGGATGAAAACACGCTCTCACATAAAGATCATCACCAAGTCTTATCGGCTGAAAGTTCTTTTCCCATTCCTCATTCCAGTTCTTGTCTTCAAAGTCTTCTTTCTCAAAGTTCGTAGACCTTTCCTCTAGCAGTTCTTTTATTTCAGCAGCTTGCTTTTCCCAATCAGCTAACTTGATATATGCTTCAAGCTGCTCATCAGATTCCTGAAAGGAGTCGAAAGAGAAGTCAGACAGAAGCGCAAGCAGAACTTCTTGTTCTGCCGGAGTCGCCTTTATCTTAATTCCAATATAGGCACTCATGATCTAATGATTTCGATAAAATCTGATGCAACCAGAGATGCTCCTCCAACAAGACCTCCATCAATATTGTACATACTGAATAGCTCGGATGCATTTCCAGGTTTCACACTTCCTCCGTATAATACCCTGACCGCTTTTGCAAAAGAAGTTTCCCTCATGTTCGAGAGAACCAAACGAATGGCTTGATGCATTTCTTCTGCCTGCTCAGGACTGGCAGTTTCACCCGTACCAATGGCCCATACAGGCTCATAAGCCAGAATTAAGTTCTCTGGACCAAGCGCCTCATAGTCTGCTGTAGGCTTGAGCTGATCAGCAACTACTTCCTTGTATTTTCCAGCATTTCGCTCCTCGAGCGTTTCACCCACACAATAAATGATCTTCAAACCTGCATCCAAAGCTCTTTTAATCTTTGAGGATAGTATCTCCGAACCTTCTTTAAAGTAAGCTCTTCTTTCACTGTGCCCAAGAATCACAAATTCAACTCCCAGATCACTCAACATGTCTGAACTTACCTCCCCTGTGTAGGCTCCTTGAGGGAACTGCGAACAATCCTGAGCTGCCACTTTGATGGGGCTCTCTGATAGCCAAGACCTTAGGTTGGGTATATAAGGATATGGTGCAGCAATGATCACTTCCCGATCTTCACTCCAACTTCCTCTTAAAATTTCCTCTACGATGAGTTTGGACTCGCGAAGCGATGCATTCGATTTCCAGTTTGCGGCAATGGTTTTAGTTCTCATATTCGACCCTTGGATCTATAACAATAATAGTAATTCTCAAAGGGCCATTTTAGCCCAAAAGAGATAGTTTCAAAGGTCAAATGTTAATTCAGGATGCCAAATTAAAGGCTGAGGCAAAGGATGAAAAATCCCAAATATCATTATGGTGAAGCTTTTTCATCACCGTTCCTTTTTCAAGATACATGATTCCCGGATTTGCTCTTACCGTGGTCTTTAGCATGGTTCCATCCGCAGTAACATATTCAGCGCCGAGCTTATGCTCTTCTTCAAAGTTTTGAATTCGCTCATCTAAGGAGGCCGTTAAAATGTACACTGGGATCCCATTTTGCTTAAAATTCGCAATAAGATCTCTGACCTTATCTAGATTATCCGTTTCTGACTTCTTCAGGTCATACATTACGATCAAAAGCTGCCGCTCTTCATCCAATACCCAGTCGGTAATATCTCCATTCTCCTTTGAGTTGAGAATGAAATCGTGGACGGGAGGTTCAAATCCTTCTTTCAGCAATATGGGATCACTGGTTTCAGTGATCTCCCAATTAGTATCTTCCCAAATACCGGAAGAGATATATGTTTTACTATCTACCTCTTTCGTTTCTCCGGTTTGTTTGTGCTGCATTGTATAAACCACTCCGTATTCTGGGGCTGACTCCCCTTCAGGAATGGTCATACCTTCCCGGATATTCAAGCCTTCTGCATATGGTCTGAAATCACGAGCTGGAAGATGTTCAACACTCCAAATACAAAGGCCTGCATAGAGCGCTGAAAGCAATCCTAGATTAAGCCAATCTGACTTTTCTCCTTTCAGGAAATGCATGATCGGAACGAGGAATAGGAAACTGACAAGGAACCATATCCATGGTGTGGTCCATGAGATCA
The DNA here is from genome assembly GCA_965659675.1 of Salibacteraceae bacterium. Classification (GTDB taxonomy): domain Bacteria; phylum Bacteroidota; class Bacteroidia; order Flavobacteriales_G; family Salibacteraceae; genus CBFHWY01. The sequence goes on from CBFHWY010000054.1 coordinate 16,486, forward strand.
CAAAAGCACCAAAAAGCAGGATCAACAAAGTTGATAGAGCATAGTAGATAATGTTCTGTTTGAATGTGTTGGAATTGATCTCTTTTCTCTCGATGAAAATGATGAGAATAAGCGCTAGCAGCACAATATCTTTTGTGAAACTCTGCCAGGGAGTGAATTTAAGCGCATCACCAAAGCACCCACAGTCTGTTACTTTATTGAAATAAGCGGAATAGAAGGTGAGGAAGGTAAAGAAGACGATCATCAGTAGAAGTAGCCAGCTCACCAATCTTGCCTTTATCCCTACAAGTATGGCAATTCCGAGTACGATCTCAACTACCGTTACGATCACTGCGATCTCAAGTGCCCATGGATCAAAAATTGGGAGGTTTAGAACATCCTGGGCAAAATAATCGTGTAGTTTATAGCTGAACCCAAGAGGATCATTGGCTTTGATCATCCCAGAAACAAAGAATAAGGTTCCAACGAGTAAGCGAGATAAGTGGGCAAACAACTTCATAGTTAACAGCTTTGGTTCAAATTTACGTTTGATGCGCTTTGTTTAAGCCTTCAATTAAGCAATTCTTAACAATTTCAAGTAAGCCCTTGTTCCGACAGCCTGATCAACGCAAAGATCGAGTAATTCATGATATCCTGATAGTTCGCATCTATCCCTTCGGAGATCTCAGTATCTCCATCATTATCCTCTATCTGTTTTATCCTTAGCAACTTAGAAAGAATAAGATCTGTGTAGGAACTAATTCGCATTTCTCTCCAAGCTTCACCATAATCGTGATTTTTGGCCATCATTAGTTCTTTCGTGTGCCTTGCATACTTTGAATAAAGTTGACCCGCTTTCTCGGCATTCATCTGCGGTTCTTCAGCAGGACCTAACTCGAGTTGGATCAGAGCCATGATGCAGTAGTTCACCATTCCAAGATATTCTCCTGATATCCCCTCACCTACTTTAGACTCTCCTTTTTCTTCCAGGGTCTTAATGCGGTTTGCCTTGATATAGATCTGGTCTGTAAGTGAAGATAAACGGAGAATTCTCCATGAGCTACCATAGTCGCGCATCTTCTTGCTGAAAATGTCTTTACATTTGGCAATCACTTCGTCATACTGGGCAGAAGTATCGGGCATTTCATTAAAGTTAGCGGTTTGCAAGATAATTCAATTCACAAACAAACATCCGTCAGGATCAAAGGGGTTCTTCACGACTTTTCAAAACCAATGATCATGGGGATAATCAACCTCACTCCTGATTCCTTTCACGCTGAAAGTCGGAGTCAGGACCATAGTACAGCCTTGCTGCACGCACAAAAGCATCTCAAAGACGGAGCCGACATCCTGGATTTAGGAGCATACTCTTCCAGACCCGGAGCTACTGACATCAATGTAAATGAAGAGATCAAACGTCTCATTGAGCCACTCAGGGCAATTCGCAAAAGCTTTCCAGACAGCATTATTTCTATCGACACTTTTCGCGCTGAAGTGGCAAAAGCTGCTTTGAACGAAGGAGCCGACATCATTAATGACATTTCGGGAGGTAATTTAGATGAGGACATGCTTGCGCTGGTGGGAAAACATAAGGTCCCTTATATCATGATGCACATGAAAGGCACTCCTCAAACCATGCAGTCTAATCCTGAATACGACAGTGTGGTTGATGAGATAATTCAGTTCTTTGAAGGTCAAATTGAGAAGGCCCGTTCTCTAGGTATCAATGATATCATTTTAGATCCAGGCATTGGCTTTGGTAAGAGTCTCGAACACAATTATGAGATCTTACGAAACCTGGAGCGATTCACTGTTTTCGGTCTACCGATATTATTGGGAATATCAAGAAAATCATTAGTAAATAAAGCTCTAAATATCAGATCTAAAGATGCTTTGAATGGAACTACTGCTTTACACTCTATGCTTGTGGGAAAAACTGCCATGATTTATCGCGTACACGATGTAAAAGAAATGGCTGAAGTAATAGAATTGAACAGATACTTTAACAAGGTCGATGCTTAAAAGCTAAGTTTGTTCCGTGGATCATTTGCTCTTCATAAGTATACGTTGGCTCGATATCATCGATATTATGCTGGTGGCTTTCCTGATCTTTCAGCTCTACAATATTGTGAAAGGTACGGTTGCGATCCGAATCTTCTTCGGGATCTTTGCCCTTTACCTATTCTGGAAATTAGTGGAAGCCTTAAAAATGGAGTTGCTCTCAGATATCCTGGGACAATTCATCGGCGTGGGGGTAATTGCCCTGATCATCGTTTTCCAACAGGAAATCCGACGTTTCTTACTCTATTTAGGGAACACCCGGCTATTTGAAGAAAACAGTTTTATGCGCAAGATCTTTGGGTTGAACAAGGAGGTTAGTGATAGTCTCAAGCTCGAAGTAAAGGAACTGACAGAAGCTGCCAGATCGTTAAGTAAGGAAAAAGTGGGCGCGCTGGTCATCATTCAGAAAGATTCCATTCTTGATCAATTTCTATCGGGGGGACATAAGATCGAGGCAAAATTGAGCCATCTTTTACTGGAATCGATCTTCTCCAAACAAAGCCCATTGCACGATGGAGCCGTATTGATAGACGATAATCGAATCATCTCTGCCGGAAATGTCTTGCCTGTATCACAGCGGGTGGACATCCCAAAACATTTTGGAATGCGGCACCGCGCGGCACTTGGATTATCAGAGAACTCAGATGCCATTGTGTTGATCGTCAGTGAGGAAAGTGGCCACATTTCAGTGGTTTATAAAGAAGAATTTGATGAGGATATTTCTATTTCAGAATTACCTGGGCTGATAGAACTTAAATTAAGATCATGAACAAACAAGAGCTTTTAACGCAGCTA